>NZ_JAUBTR010000099.1:0-19867 GCF_036705045.1 Microcoleus sp. BR0-C5 | reverse complement strand
CACAACTGCTGATGTCAGATTTTTTGTTTCCTAACCCTTTTAGTATAACTGGGGTTATATTTAATTGCAAGCCCCTAGTGCCTTTCTTTGCCTACCCTGGCCTCATGGGGGCAACCACGGGGGGTTTGCCCCTACAAGAATGACACAAAGGATTTAGGATGGCTATATTACAATTCACTTGCTTTCTAATATATTTTTCCACAAAAATACTGTGAGCAAAAAACAAAAATTTCCTTATTTAGTGGGTTCCCGATGGACTTCACACCAAAAAACTTGGGGGTGGCGACACTTTCAAGTGGTCAACCGAAAAAACGAAGGTAAATGGGTATTTGCAGAAATGGTGGCGGCTTGCGATCCAAATGTGCGTTTTTGGCTGAACGCCGCACAGCTCAAAGACCGATCGCTGTGGCAAGCTGGATGGCAGTCTACGCAAGAATTAGAGGAACTAGAAACTGCCGACTAAAAGACAGGGCTCTGGGGTAGAGTGAGGGGAACTTCCGCCGCCTGCTGCTATCGTTCCGATCCAAACCAATAGGGAGTGAGACTTTCCCGGTTTTGAAAAATATTTTACCAAGACATTGGTGGGAAAAATCATAAGTATGTAACAAAACATTAAGTAGGGCGATCGCAACTCAATTTAATGCGTTTTGTAGGGTAGTTTCCTTTTTTTCTCTAGGGCGTGTCCTAAATTAAGCTAAATGACAGAACCTGCCAGATAAATTGCACCTAAAAAGTTTGCAGCGCGTTTGTCGTAGCGCGTTGCGATCGCTCGGTACTGCTTGAGATTGACTAAGGTCGATCGTCCCATATTTCCAGCGGCACAGGGCGCAACCTTCCCGCTACTTCAACACTCGGCCAATTCGGATCAAAAGTCAAATTTTCCAACCTTCCATCGCTGTGAATTAAAAACGTATCCTCAATTTTTGCTCCCGACAAACTCGGATTCCAAGCCACAGCCATATTTTCTGCCAAAATATCTGAAGTAGCCGGATTCGCCACAATTTCCCGCGCCAAATATCCGGTAGTTCCGCCTTGATGGTGTTCCGCAATTGCGTGAGGATATCCGTGTTCTTCGTAAGCAGTTTTAAGGGTATCATAAACCGCATTCAGCGTTACTCCCGGTCGGCAAAAATTTAGCGCCGCTGCTTCAATTTCTCTGACTTGTCGGTGCAACTCTGAATGCTTTTCCCCAAGAAAATCGAAACAGACAAATCTAGTTAAATTTGCATACAAACCCCATCCCCTGGCGCAAAATACTAACATTGCTTGTCGTCCAATTTGTTCGGCGGTTGCTGTGGCGTGGCGGTACAGCGGCAAACGCCTTTCTCCAGCAACTAAGGTAAGTGCTGGATGCAAACCTCTCGCCCACAAAGCCTCTGCACCGGCTCCCGCTAGCTGATATTCTGTCCATGTTGGTTTTGCTGCGGAAAGTACCTCTGTCATCGCTTCGCTGGCTAGACGCCCGACTCGCCGGTATCGATCTAATTCGCTTGACATCATTGTCTGTTTGCGGGATTGTAAAGATGCGATTATTGGCATTTCTTGGGAAGTTGGCCGATCGCTCATGACGTTACCGCCACCAGTAATTTCTTTAACAAAAGCTTCGCGCTGTGCAACATCAGCCCAAGGATAGATGTGCATTTGAAAGTTGGCTGGCAATTCTTCATCTTGCAAGCGTTGAGCTTCGATTTCATCGGTGAGAACCCAAGCTGTTTCGGCGGTGATTAAAAGTTCTGCCACTCCGGTTTCTGCGGTTAGCAATACTGTATGGGAACCGCCGGCTGTGGCCCAGGCAAACCAGTCAGTGCCTCGCAAGCGAAGGGCGATCGCTTTTGTTTCGGTTAAGGCTTTGCGGATGAATTCGAGTTTTATATCGACTTCTTTGTTGAATGAGTTTATCATAGATTGACCCAAAATCTTAAATCTAAAATCTAAAATAGGTTGACGGATACGGCTTGCAATTCTTTAGCTTTTTCTTCGGGTAAAGCGTCGTTGGCAAACATTCCGGCGGCGAGTTCGGTTCCTGCTAGGTATTTTAGCCGATCGCTCGATCGATATGGCGGATAAAATTGGGCGTGCAAATGCGCTTCTGGATGGGGTTTCCCGTCTGTGGGCCCTTGAAACCAAGCCATCAAATAAGGGAAGGGGCGATGCCACAAACCGTCGTATTTGAGGGTGACTGTTTTTAAGGCTTTAGCCAGTGATTGACGCTGTTTTTCCGTCAAATCGACAAATGTAGCAGCGGGGGCGATCGGGGCAATCCACACTTCGTAAGGGTAGCGGGCACAAGCGGGGACAAAGGCGATCGCCTCTTCGTCTAAATAAATAATTCGCTGTTTGTCGGAAATCTCTTTTTGAATCAAATCTTGCAGCAAACCACTACTGTTTTTTTGATAGTAAACCGATTGACATTCTAACATCCGTGCCGGCACCGGTGGCACGAACGGATAAGCGTAAATTTGACCGTGGGGATGGTGCAAAGTTACTCCGACTTCGACGCCGCGATTTTCAAAGGGCAAGACGTATTGAATTTCGGGATTGCTGCCAATAACTGAAGTGCGATCGGCCCATACTTCTAACAACAATTCCAAGTGAGATAACTCCAAAGAACCCAAGGAAGCCAGCGGATCTTGAGTAAAAACAACGACTTCGCAAATGCCTTTAGCTGGCAAAGTTTCGACAATATTTGCAGGTGCGTTTTTTGCTTGCAAAGTCAGCGAGGGAAAGCGGTTGTCAAACACTGCTACATCGTAATTTCCCGGCGGCAATTCTGTCGGAAACTTAGGGTTAATTGTAGCTGCCAGCGGGTTGTATTCCGGCGGTGGCATGAAAGTTCTTCCCTGACGGTGGCTGGCGTATGCTACCCATTCCCCCCGCAAAGGATGCCAGCGAAAGTGCGGGTTTGCTTGTACGGGTTCATTGCTGGGACTCACGGCCGCGATACCTTCTGGGATTGGGTAGCGGCTGTACAGTGTGAGTGGGCGGCCGTCTGGTTTTAGCAATGTTTGGGCGTACATTTTTTGTAGGGGCGGGCGATCGGGTTTAATATATGTTAGGAGTATAACTTCGTGCTTTGAGAATCCGCCCCTACCTAAAGTCGCAAATTATGTTAACAAGTTTAGTTTGCAGTACCAAGGTCAGCCGATCGTCTGCTATTGTAGAACGGGCCGGAGAACTCGGATCTGGATTCAATTTAAATGCGTAGCAGCTTACGAACGCAATTCCCAATTACCCAGTATATTTATCGATCAACCATTCGATCGAGCTTTTCCTTAACCAACAAGTCTAACAACGATCGCAACACAAACAAGCCACCGAATCCCGAAACAGCAAAAGCTGCGATCGCCCCCGTTTGATATCCGCCCACTAGCAGCACTGCACCCGACAAAAAGACAAAACCAGTCAAACAAGCGAAAATTAGAGTTTTCAGGGCTAAATTAATGCGTTTCAAGGCTCTTTCGCTCTCTAGATTTCGCACTCTAATTTGCAGTTCGCCCTCTTCAATTCGCTGCTCCAAACGCTTGAGAAAAACTTGCGATTTGCTCGGCTGCCGTAACTTATATGTAATAAAACTTCGCGCTTGCCTTGCCAATTCTCCGATCGCATTTCCCCGCCCCTTGCTGACAGCAATACTCTTGACAAAAGGCTGAGCAGATGCTAGGAAATTGTAGTCAGGGTCGAGAGTTCTAGCAATGCCGTCGAGAGTCGTTACCGACTTGACAATAAACATCATTTCTGCTGGCAAGCGAAACGGTTGCTGCTCGAACATGATGTAAAGTTCGTTCTTAATTTCATTAAAAGCTTGAAAGTCGATCGGCTTATCAATAAACTTATCCAACAGAAAAGCAATCAACCTGCGTACCGGCATCATGTCCGGCATCGGCTCAACTAAGCCGATCGTAATTAAAGTATTGAGTACCTCGTCAGTATCCTTTCTCATCACAGCAAAAAAAGTCTTGACCATTTGGTCTTTAGCCAGAGACTTCACCTCAGCCATCATCCCAAAATCGTAAAAAATCAAGCTACCATCTTCTGTCACCGCCAAATTTCCAGGATGGGGGTCAGCTTGAAAAAAACCGTCAATTAACAACTGTTTCAAATAACAGCAAATTCCTAGTTGATTGAGCTTCGCAATATCTACTCCAATCGCCTCTAAACTAATGCGGTCGTCCACCTTAATGCCTGGTGCGTATTCTAGAGTCAGCACTTTTTTAGTAGTGTATTGCCAATATACTTTCGGGACAATAACCTGAGGATATTCTCGAAAATTATGGCTAAAGCGATCGGAATTTTTACCTTCTTGCACGTAGTCAATTTCTTGATATAAAATCTTAAAAAACTCGTGATAAATAGATTCCAGGCCGTACTTGCGCGTCCCAGGCAAATAGCGATCGCAAAAACGCATCACTTGGCGCACCGCCTTCACATCCAAATCAAATAAACTTTCCAAACCCGGGCGCTGCACCTTTACAATCACATCTTCCCCGGTGTGCAGCCTTGCTTTGTGCACCTGTCCCAGACTCGCAGCAGCAATTGGCGACTGATCAAAATCGCGGTACAAAGCATAAATATCCTTGCCTAACTCTGATTCTACAAGAGCGATCGCCTCTTCGGAACTAAACTGAGGAACCCGATCTTGCAACTGTTCGAGTTCCTTCACATACTCAAGCGGCAGCAAATCCGCCCGAGTCGAGAGAGACTGGCCGATTTTAATAAAAGTCGGGCCTAAATTCAGCAAAGTATTCACCAACCAATGAGCGCGAATTCTTCTAGTTTGAGGCGAATTATTTTGTAGCAGTGCGTCCCACCACAAAAAAAACATAAACTTTCCCGCCGCTGCAAAAATGTCTATTTGCCGTGCCAGTGGCGAATATTTAGAACGTTGCCAACGCAGGGTTTTAGGTGCAGCTTTTGTGAGCATAATATTGGCGATCGACTTCCATGCACCGTGACAATTTTTAGGGGACAATCCAGGACGCACAAACCCGCTTGTACGAAAAGACGGGTTGCAGGCCTTTGAAACAGTTAAAAAACTCAGTTTCTTTGGTCTATACTGCCTAATATCATCTCCGGCTATACAATTATAATTAAGTTCCTAGTCAGTAATGCAAGTCCTGATTAATTGATAAATAGAGGACAGTCGTACTCACTACAAACACGCGCTAATTACAGGCTAATAACCCGACATAATATAAGTCCTGGGGAAAATCAGCAATCGAGAATAGGCAATTTAGACGGGCAACCAGACCAACAATTCAAAACAGAGGACTTGGTAGCGTTTACAACATTTCCAAATCTTCCTCTTCTGGCAAGTCTTCTAGTTTCGCCTGTTCGCTGCCAATTCCCAGCAGCTTCTCAACCGAACTATTCTTCTACATTACAGAGTTCCGCTGCAAATTGTGGCAGAGTCAGAGTAAAAGATGTGCGCCACAAATGGTCAGCTTCTGAACTTTCGGCCGGACAGCTAGATACATCAATAGTACCATTCAAGTGCTGCACTAAAGACTTTACCAGAGCCAGACCCAAACCCGTACCGGCGATAGCTTGGTCAGTAATGCCAGTGCCACGGCGGAACTTGTCAAAGATGTGGGGCAAATCAGCCGCAGAAATGCCGGGCCCGAAATTAGAAATGCTCAGGACAATATAGCCTGCTGCCTCAGACGCCTCCAAAACTACCGCCGTTCCAGAAGCAGAGTATTTTCCAGCATTCGTCAGCAGTTCCAGCAGTACCCGATTGAGAATGTCCGGGTCAGTTTCCCAGCAAGGGGTCAACTTGGGCAAATGCACCTTCAGAGTCAATTGCTTATCCGCCCACTGTTTTTCAAAATCCCTAACTAAATCTTGAAATAAACGGTTGAGATCGATTTTGATTAGAGAAATCGGGACTTGCTGAGGCTCAAACTGCTTGAGGGCCAGCAAATCGTTAACCAGAGCAGTTTCCTTAGAACACTGCTGTTCTAGAATGTCGAGATACTTAGTCCGACTCGCTGACGGCAGTTCAGCTTGTTTGAGCATCAGAATCGCCAGTTTCATGATTGTTAAAGGGGTACGCAACTCGTGACTCAGAGTGCTGAGAAACTCGTCTTTAACCAGCTTCAATTTCCGCATTTGCTCTAGCTGATTGGCAGATTGTTCGTACAGTTTCCCCTGCACGTCGAGACTTTGCTGTAACTGAGAGGTTCTGTCTAAAACTACGGTTTGCAATTCCTTAAGCGTTTGAGTTTGGATAATCATCTTGCTGGCTTGAGCGCTGACTGATTCGAGAACTTCTAATTCTTCCGGGCTCCAACTGCGCGGCTTCGAGTGCTGCAAAACCAAGAAACCCAAAACTGTTTCCTGCCCGCTACCGCCCGTGAGGGGAACCAGCAGCAAGCCACTAATGCCTTGGAGTTTCAAAATTTCTGTGGCTGCTTCTTGTTCTTTGCCGATTAATGCGCCTGCGTCAGCCAGGGCTAGGGGTTTGGGTGCGCTGTGGAATGCTTGGTGGCACAAATTAGATTCTGACAGCCAAAAAGCGGGAGAGTTATTGGGTTTTGAGTTGGGGATTTTGGATTGGGAATTAGCAGTTTTATCCTTGTTCTTTGTTTTGGATGTTGAGCTTTTTTTTCCGGCAACGCTTTGTGCTATTGGCTGTTTGTTGGGAGCTTTTTTGACAACTGATTCGCCAACTAATTCGACTTTCGCTTTGGGAGTTTGATTGGGGGAGCGAGTTGTAAATAGAGGATCTGTATATTTCAATAGGAGGATTTGGCCTCTATCTACTTCCAGGGTATCGACGGTATTTTCAATAACTTGCTGCAATATTCGATCGACTTCTGAATTTGTGTCGATCGATGCAGCAACTGACCTGAGTAGATTTTTGTATTTAGCTTGTCGCTGTAACTGTTCGTTTAAGCTGGCAATTTCTTGAGTTTTTTGAAGGTAAGAAATCGCGCTGCCGATCGCGTCTGATGCGGATTCAAGGCGCTGCCGATCGGCTACCGACCACTCGTGAGGTTGCGACTTACCAACAATCATCATGCCATTTACAGCCCCTCCAAATCGCGCAGGCCCTGCCAAAATTGCCCGAAAAGGCAGCGCAGTCACAGGGGCATTGGACGATGAAGTTGCCGGAATATCAAGATAGTCGGATATCGTCACTATCTCGCCGTCTGCTAGGACATTTGCCCAAACGGGATGTTCGAGTGATATGCTAGGCGGTTTTAATCTGGTGGTTTGGGGGTGTTCCGGTGTTTCAGTGGAATCGGCAACACCGGCCACATAGGGAAAATCACTGCTATTTTGCCAGTAAGCATTCGGATGTACTACTTTCTGGTCAACCACAGCAGCAACCAAACAGAAATCTGCCCCCCATGCAACCCCCAAAGTATTTGTTATTTGCAGGAGGATTTCTCGATCAAAGCTGGTCGCGAGAATTTGGCAAATTTGTCGCCCAAGAAGGGCAGGATCGACCTGGTACTGCATAAGACGATCCAGAAATTTTTGGATTGATACTGGTTCTGGGACTTGCGGTAAATGCAAAGTGCAAGACTCTGACGGCGATCGGTCGATCGAAGTAAACTCTTGACTTCCCTGGCGATCGATCATGGCAACCAAGCCTTTATTCTAAGATGTTTGAGCCGGCTCGCGCTGCAAATATAGAACCTCTCCATAACCGTCGGCTTGACCGTTATGAGCCTGCTTTCTGTGTTTGTGCAGTCGGTCGGCGGGTCCCTCGATATGTAAAAATATACCCAGATCTGACCGAGTTCTATTTTCCTGTTTTCTACCCTTCGATCTGTACGGGATGAACTTTACCATCCTTTACCGGATGATGATCAATCCCATTACCGCTAATTTTGACGGTTATTAGTAGTATGAAGCTTTTCTAGAGACCGCTTAGTGACACCCATCTCCTCACCCTGTGATGTTTCCTCTTTAAGTTTGTGATCTTAACAAATTTTATTTTGATACAAATCCGCCGATCGAGTAACGCCGATCGCAAAAATTCAAAATCCCCAAATTATGACTCATAACGCCGGCTGAGAGTTTCCGAGTTTTTACTCAACAACTCATTTTTCACAACACCTAGAGCAGCGCGGCGAACTCTCTTGTTAAATTTATTTATTTTGTGCTTCCTGTTGGGCTTTATCGCTATTTTCGCGGTAAAGTGCCGTCCGGTTCTGAGCCGTTGTGTAGCGGGGATGCTTGGAAGGCACAGCGGCCATCAAATCGGAAGCTTGCTGCCACTTAGCAGCTACGACTAACCAATCCTGGCGAGATTGAGCGGTTTTGCCCTCGCTGGCTGCTTGTTCGGCTACTCGCACTGCTTGGGCAAAAGAGTCAACAGCAGAATTAACAGTCTCCTTAGAAATTTTCAAAGCAGGTTTTGCCTCCGAGGGAGGGGCACTGGCAACTGCTTGGGTGCTGGCTTGGGTGCTGTTTGGCACTTGGGAATTAAGTCCTTTGTGAATGGCGGCCGCT
The DNA here is from genome assembly GCF_036705045.1 of Microcoleus sp. BR0-C5. Lineage (NCBI taxonomy): Bacteria > Bacillati > Cyanobacteriota > Cyanophyceae > Oscillatoriales > Microcoleaceae > Microcoleus > Microcoleus sp. BR0-C5. The sequence goes on along the minus strand of NZ_JAUBTR010000099.1, from coordinate 11,404 downwards.
GCAGCGAGCAACAGCACGGTCAAGCTGATGCCGCCGACGATACCGCGCTGAAATTGTCGCGGTTGCTGCATCGATCGAGGTATAGCCATTCTCGGCAAAGCCCGCTTGGCTGCGAGAGATTGGCGTTCGTGATGGTTGCTCAGAGCTAAACGCTTGAACAAATTCGGCTTTCGGAGTTTAATTTCTTGAGACCACAACAGTTGATTTTCGGGATCGCGGCTAATTTCTTCCAGCCACAGCAGTTGGTGTTCTCGGACAAGCCGGCTGTTGATGTTGACTCGGCGAATATTGTGGGGCGAAATGCGTTCCAAAATTTCTCGGACTCGATCGACCAAACTAGACTCTTCGAGCAGTTGGGGCGTTGCAGCTTCGCACAGCAGTTGCAGCACCCCGTCTGCAAACACGGCTCGGGCCCTCACCCCTACCTGTGCCAGTTCGTCATTAAGGATTTGAATAATCGATGCAACCGAGCCCTCGCGAGCTTGTCGAGCAATGTCATCTATTGGATTTGCCATAAAACTATCTTGACGCTTAGCAATCTGTTAATTGTTAACCCAAAGTCTCGGATCTAATTTTTACTCATACAGGTTATCACTGACACTGCCAGGTTAAAATGAACAGATGCAAATCTTGCATACCGATCCACTTAAAATTATCACCACAGCATCAAGCGAGGCTAACAGGAAATAAACTATGGGTAAAGTAATTAGCGGTCAAATTTTTGTTGTAGACGACAACATCGATACAGATCAAATTATCCCGGCCGAATACCTGACCCTGGTTCCCTCGAAGCCGGATGAGTACGAGAAACTAGGCAGTTACGCGATGATTGGGTTACCCGATCGCTACGGTAAGTTTATCGAATCCGGTGAACAGAAAACCCGGTATCCGATTATCATAGCGGGCGAAAATTTTGGCTGCGGTTCTTCGCGGGAGCACGCTCCTATCGCTCTGGGGGCTGCAGGCGTCACAGCAGTGGTGGCTTTGTCTTACGCACGCATTTTCTTTCGCAATTGCTCGGCTACTGGGGAATTGTACCCGATCGAATCAGTCGAGCGGCTCTGCGACTTGTTTGTAACCGGCCAAGAAGTGACGATCGACTTTACAGCAGAGGTAATTGTTAACCACACTCTCGATCGAACTTTCTCGCTCAAACCTTTAGGAGAAGTAGGGCCAGTAATAGATGCCGGAGGGTTGTTTGACTACGCGCGCCAAACGGGAATGATTGCGGCTCGCTCTTAACTGTTAAACCCCCTGCAATGTAGGGTGCACGACCGGGCGCACCTTACGAATATCTCCCTGCTCAAACCTCTCCCATGTAGGGTGCGCGGAAATTTTTTCAAATCGACTCAATAAAATTCAATAAAATACGCTGGTGAGGAATGCCAAAAGGTCGCACATCTCCTGACTGCTCAGAAAAGCATTTTCCCGCCCGAATCTGCTGGGGTGTCAACAACTTCATATCCCAACCCTCAAGCAAAACTAAATCCTTGACATCAGCACTAAGTTGTGCATGAAAAACGTGGCGAACGACATCTTTTTCGACATCACAACAGAAAAAAGAAACACTTGCAGGAGCATAGCCAATTTCCTCTGATAATTCCCGCAATACAGCCACTTGGGCAGTTTCTCCCGGTTCCAAGTGTCCACCAAACAAAGCCCAATGTCCGGGATACCTGATATGAGGAATATCGTCTCGCAACTGACAGAGAAACTTGCCATCTTGGTACAGAATCGCGATCGCAACGTGAATTTTAGTCATTTGTTAAAAAGAAGAAAGAAGAAAGAAGAAAGAAGGAAGAAGGAATAAATTGCTGTAGGGCCGGGTTCACCAACATCTGTAAAACCCACCAAAAATCTAGGTAAACCCGCCTCGACCCTAATATTATGGTTAATGAACTTTGAGGATAAATAAACAGATCCAAATCGCCCAAGCGCAACTAGAAACCTTTGATTTTTATGAAATAGAATTACTTAGTGAAATAAATTATAGAGGTTCTCAAGCGTGGTGAAGTATGGGGGCTTTGTCCTATGCCCTATGTCCACGGAGGCCTATGCCCTATGCCCTATGCCCTATGCCCTGTGCCCTATGACCACCTCATGTTACTGAGAAAGGCTATAAGCTGTGTTGCATCTAGATTGCCTATGGTATTAGAGAGGGAGAGGGGGAGAAGAGGAGAGGGGGAGAGGATTTGACGATTTTTGATGGGACTCGAAATATACAATTTAAATGCACAACAGCTTAGCATCTTCCTATTTTTATTTAGTTGCCGCTGGAGTGCGCTTTAATTGTTCCATTTCCTCAACATAAACTTCACCTAAATCTTTTCCGGCCAATTCCTTCAGAGTAATACTCTTGTAGCGGACTTCTCCCTTCAGCAACACTTCATCGCCAAGCTGGGGCAAATCTTGCTTGGTTAAAATCCAAATACTGCCCGTACCATCCTCAAGTTGATAAGCCGCATTCCCTACAAACGGAGCGCGATTTTCTACCTTTCCCCGGAGATAAACTTCAGCATCCACTTGCCGCTTTTGTTGAACGTCGCCAATGCTAGCCACATTAAAACCAAGATTAAGTTGAGACAGAGGTAAATTGCCACAACTGAAAAAACCGCTGGCGAGGATTAGCGATAAAGAGCCGGTGCAGAATCTTTGAACCCAAACTTGCTTAATTGCAGTAGTCATTGGTCAACTGATTTGAGATTTGAGATGTGAGATACGACTTACTTTAACAGAATCCAAAGAATCGATCGCAAGTAAGAAATTTCTCTAGTGTAGTCCTTGACGGGGATTAAGCTAAAATCTAAAATCGTCAGCCCCTAACCCAGAGTCTACAATGGATGCCAAAACTGCTCAAATACTAGATGGCAAAGCTTTAGCGACAAAGATTCAAAGCGAGCTGAGCGATCGAGTCCGCGCCCTACAACCCCAAAAGGGGCGTCCTCCGGGACTTGCGGTGCTGATGGTAGGGGACAACCCAGCTAGTGCAGCCTATGTTCGCAATAAAGAGCGAGCCTGCGCTAAAGTTGGCATAGCTTCCTTCGGCCAGCATTACCCCGCAAACGCTACTCAAGCCGAACTAGAACTTGCAATTCGTACACTCAACGAGGACGATCGAGTAGACGGCATTTTAGTTCAATTACCGCTACCAGAACACTTAGATGCAATTTCGCTGCTGTATCAAATTGCTCCCGACAAAGATGCTGACGGACTTCACCCTGTAAATTTAGGCCGTCTCGTGCGCGGGGAGCAAGGTTTGCGGAGTTGTACCCCCGCCGGAGTGATGCGGTTATTGCAGGAATACCAGATTGATTTGAAAGGAAAAAATGCCGTTGTTTTGGGCCGAAGTATTTTGGTGGGTAAACCGATGGCGCTGATGCTATTAGAAGCTGATTGTACTGTTACTGTAGCTCATTCGCGATCGCAAAACCTAGAATCGATTACCAATCAAGCCGATATTCTAATAGCCGCCGTCGGCCGCACAGAAATGATTACAGCTAATATGGTCAAACCTGGATCAGTAGTAATTGATGTCGGTATTAACCGCGTCGTCAATCCAGACGGTACGAGTCGTTTGGCCGGAGATGTTGATTTTAATGCTGTTAAAACAGTAGCCGCATTTATCACGCCGGTGCCGGGAGGAATCGGGCCGATGACTGTTGCTATGCTGTTGGAAAATACCGTTTCGAGTTATATTGAATACGGTTCTAATTGAATTATGACCCACTTGTGAGCCAGTATTGGCTCAAGTAGGGTTAGTAATCTACCAACAGACAAAGATTTTAACTATGGCTTTAAAACCGGATGCGTCAGGGACATTGCGCTTAATTGGCGACAACACCTCGGAATTGATTCAACTTTCTCTTGGAGAGCTAACAAACTTCCCTTTAGGAGCTTGGGCGCTCGATGGCGACGATACAGTAGATGGCTCAGAGGCTAGCGAGTTAATCCTGGGAAATGAAGGGGAAGATTTTCTCGCAGGTTTTGCAGGCAACGATTCTTTATTTGGGGGAAAAGGAAGAGATGCCCTGGATGGAGTTGATGGAAATGACTGCCTCAGTGGTGGTCTAGATGCTGATTTCCTTAGTGGAGGGGGTGGCGATGATATTTTATTTGGGGGTAGAGGCAATGATTTTTTATCCGGCGGAGGGGGGGATAGCACTCTGGTTGGCGGCTTGGGCAGAGACTACTTAATGTGTGTTGACAATAATTTATGCGTTCTGGGAATAGATCCTGCCACTACAGATATCAATTCTAGTGATGCGATCGTATTTTTTGATCCTGATGGGGATCGCATTGGATTAGCGAGTGGCTTAACGGTGAATGATATAGTGTTGGAGCCGGTAGAGAATGTGAGCTTCACATATAGGTTCGATCTGCCGCCAGCTTTACAACCAGTGCTCCCAAATCTGGTCAGCATTAGCGAACTTGCTTCAGGAACTCTAATCAGAGTCAGGAATTCTAACGCGATTTTAGGTTTTGTACAGTATGTAACCCCTAATGAACTACAAAGCAGCATTGTTTCCGTTCAGGGTTTCTAAGTTCAGGACACTCACTGGTGGACTGACAAACTTATCATTTTGTTAGCCACAAATTAACTCCTGATATTTACAGGACTTACGCAGAAACGCTAGTAGTAGGGTGCGTATTTCGCACCTTACTACTATGGGTTGTGTAAAATTTGACTATGCAGCGTAAGTCTTGTAAAATTGTTTACTCTTTGAGTCCCCTTGGAGTGGGCGAAAGTTGGTGTAGTAACGATTTCAAGATCCGATCGCAATTACTAATCACTATGATTTACCGTGAGGAATTTTTGACAGCAACAACGCGAATTCTCCGGTAATCTGCAATCCAATTACCATCGCGGTAAAGCGCCGATCGCAAACGTTCTTCAACTGCGTTAATTACCTGCGATCGCACATCATCAGACAAACCCGACAAAAACCCCCCAGCAAACATCTCAATCCAATTTACCATACCCGCACTGCCACCTTCTAGGGGAGTTGGGCGATCGAACAAAACCGCATAACTAACCTCAAATCCCTGCTTTTCCAGAAGCCCAGCATACTCGCCAATACTCGGAAAATACCAAGGATTAAGCGCTTCAGGCTCCTGGCAGCCAATTTCTGACAAAACACTCAAAAGTGCCCGGACGATCGCCCCCACGTTCCCCTTACCGCCAAACTCAGCCACAAAACGCCCTCCCGGCTTCAGCGCTTTTGCCACACAATCGATCGCAGCATCCGGCTGTTTAATCCAGTGCAAAACCGCATTAGAAAACACAGCATCTAACGGCTCTTCAACTTGAAAAATCCTCGCATCTGCGGCAGAGAAGTTAATGTGAGGATAGTTAACTTTTGCCGTGGAAATCATCGACAAAGATGAATCAATACCTTGCACAAAAGCACCACTTTGAGCAATCTTTTCAGTTAACTGTCCCGTACCGCAGCCCAAATCCAGAATTTGTTCACCAGCCTTCGGAGCGAGTAACTCCAAAAGCGATTCGCCGTACTGCCAAACAAAAGCATGATTTTTCTCATAAAGAGCTGTATTCCAAGAATTTTGTGCCATGATAATTACCCTAAATCTGTCTTCTATTTCTCTGTGTTCTCTGTGTTCTCTGCGGTTAACAAAAAACCTTCTTCACAAAACCAATCCAATTATTTGTTAGCGAGTTGGGCGATCGCACTTCCATCAATACGGCAAACCCTAATATTTTCCAAAATCCGCGCTCCCTGCTTTTCATAAAAAGCAATTCCCGGCGCATTGCCAGTATTAACAGTCCATTCAATCCGCCCGCAATTTGTGGACTCAGCAATTTTTGCCAAATACTTTAACAGCGCTGTCCCGACTCCCATACCGCGCATAGGAGCTTGCACAAATAAATCATCAAGCCAAAGACACGGCTGCGTCAATAAACTTGAATAGGAGGAATTAAAAAGAGCAAATCCTACCGCTTTTCCCGCAACTTCAGCCAACAAAACCCGCACTAGCGGAGGCTGGCAAAACAACGTTTGCTGCAATTTATCTGCTGTTGCTCTCAACTGGTTTTTAGATCCATCGAACTCGCTTTTTTGTGAAATAAAATCCACAATTAATTCCAAATCTTCCAGCTCTGCTTCTCTAATTTTGATATCCAAATTAGCCATTGTTTAATTTTCAATCTCGCCTATTAATCACTGTATTAAATGCCATCATAAATGTCCAATATATGTTTAACTAACAACTTATACTTTTAAAATATAAATGATTGGGGAGCTATGGAACTTCGGCATTTGCGTTATTTCATTGCAGTTGCAGAGGAACTGAATTTCACTCGCGCAGCGGAAAAACTGCATATTGCCCAACCTCCGCTGAGCCAACAAATCCAGCATTTAGAGGCAGAGTTGGGGTTTCAACTGTTTCGCCGCACCAAGCGGACGGTGCATTTAACGGCTGCGGGACAGGTTTTTTTCGAGGAAGCCGGGAAAATTCTGCAGCAAGTCGATCGAGCAATTCAACTCGGCAGACAAACCAGTCGGGGCGAACTAGGCCAACTGACGATCGGCTTTGTGAGTTCTGCAGCACACAACGTGGTTCCAGCGATTTTGCAGGCCTTTCGCACTCGGTGTCCCGCCGTCAAACTGGAACTGCACGAACTGACAACAAATGAACAGTTGCAGCGGCTGCGGTTCGGGCAAATTGATATCGGCTTCGTGCGTCCTCCGGTTGAGGAAGATGGGATAAATTCTGAAATCGTTTTTCGAGAACCGCTGATAGTGGCACTGCCAGAAACGCATCCGGCGGCCGATCGCACGCATCTTAAATTACGCGAACTTTCCACGGAACCATTCATTTTATTTCCGCGTTCCCAGGCTCCGGGATTGTACGATGCGATCGTCAGTCTTTGTCAGCAAGCCGGTTTTAGCCCGATCGCGGCTCAAGAAGCAATTCAAATGCAAACCATTGTCAGTCTGGTAGCCGCCGAGATGGGAGTGGCGATCGTCCCGGCGTCGATGCAAAATTTCCAGCGCAGCGGGGTTGTTTACAAAGCGTTACCAGAATCAACCTGCATTGTGGCGATCGCTCTAATTTGGCGCAGCGATCCAACGGCGGCCGTACAGCGGTTTTTGGAAGTCGCCAGACAAATCAGCGGATTTCATATTTGAGATTGTAAATTTTAGATTGACTGGCAATTTGACAAAGTTATCAAAACTCAAAGATTTTCTGTGCAACAAGACCCGTAGAATGATTAATTGATGCTCGGAGTTCGAGCAACTACTGCCGTAAAAGTCGGCACGATGCGACCCCAACGGCTCACAATATCCCACATAACTATTCAGAACAAGAGAGCAAGGGATGGTATTGGCAACAGAAATGGGTTCGTCCCAACCGGAATCCTCTTTCGATTTATCTACTTATCTAGTCAAGCGAAAAGAGGCGATCGAGGTAGCTCTCGACAGTGCACTGCCGGTCATCTACCCAGAAAAAATTTACGAAGCAATGCGCTACTCGCTGCTAGCGGGGGGCAAGCGCCTGCGTCCGATCCTGTGTCTCGCTAGCTGCGAACTGGCCGGCGGCACTACCTCTATGGCAATTCCGACAGCTTGCGCTTTGGAAATGATCCACACCATGTCGCTGATCCACGACGATTTGCCGGCAATGGACAATGACGACTACCGGCGGGGCAAACTGACGAACCACAAAGTCTACGGCGAGGATATTGCCATTTTGGCTGGTGATGGTTTGCTAACCTATGCTTTTGAATTTATCGCCACTAAAACTGAGAACGTACCCCCCCAGCAGGTGTTGCAGACGATCGCCCATTTGGCGCGGGCATCGGGTGCTGCTGGACTCGTAGGTGGTCAGGTGGTTGATTTGGAATCGGAAGGAAAGACAGATGTTTCTCTGGAAACTTTGAATTACATTCACGCTCACAAAACAGGCGCGCTGTTAGAGGCCTGCGTAGTTTGTGGGGCAATTCTGGCTGGGGCTTCGGCTGCGGATTTGCAGCGGCTGTCTCGTTTCGCTCAAAATATTGGGCTGGCTTTCCAGATTATTGACGACATTCTGGATATTACTGCTACCCAAGAAGAACTGGGCAAAACTGCTGGCAAAGATGTTCAAGCAGGAAAAGTCACTTATCCGAGTTTGTGGGGAATTGAGGAGTCTCGGCGCCAAGCTTCGCAGCTTGTTGCTGATGCTAAGGCTCAATTGGCAGTGTTTGGGAGTAAAGCTCTACCGCTGCTGGCGATCGCCGATTATATTACCAGCCGCAGTAACTAGAAATACTAAACACTATGCAGGAAATTTGCAGCGGCATTTTAAACAATCATGTACTCGTGGTTGCTTTGATCGCTTGTCTGGCGGCTCAGATCATGAAGTTGCCGATCGAGTTGGTCAAAAACCGCAAGTTTAATCTTCGGTATTTGGTAACAACGGGGGGAATGCCCAGCGCTCACTCGTCTTTTGTGGGCGCTTTGGCTGCTGGAGTGGGACAAACGATGGGATGGGAAAGTCCAGACTTTGCGATCGCTGCGATCTTTGCAATTATTGTCATGTACGACGCAGCAGGCGTCCGCCAAGCAGCAGGCAAGCAAGCTCGCATCCTCAACCAAATTATTGATGAGTTTTTTGAGGAAGATCACAACCTTAATGAGGCTCGCCTCAAAGAGTTGCTGGGACACACTCCTTTTCAAGTGCTTGTCGGTTTGGGGCTGGGAATCACTATTGCTTGGATCGCAGGGCCTGCATATTAGTTAACTGTTAACTGTTGACTGTTGACTGTTGACTGTTAACTGTTAACTAATGACTACTGACCGAATTCTGCTTGCAGCAGGTCATCGTTGTCATCGGCGATAGTGGCGACAATAGTAATAACCCGGGAAATTTCCCCGGTCGAGATTTCCGCCATCGTCCGAGTCGATACTACCGCAACTTGATTGTCAACAATAGCAAAATGAGATTCCAAAGTAGACAGCCAATTCATTTCTAGGATTTTCCGCATTAATTGAGCTTCATTCTTCGCTGGCAACTGCAGTACAAAAGCCCAAACCGTCAAAGTATCATCTTCGGTTTCGCCCGTGAGTTGCACGAACACTTCAACACTGCCGTACTTAAACTTCCAAAGATGTCCGCCAGCTTCACTTTGACCGACCATCACTTTTTGGTCTACAGCCATGCTGGCGATGACAGTTTCAATTTCTTCTGCATAGGTGACGGCTGTGGCTTTTTCGACCTGCTCGGAGGCGATCACGCTTTCACTCGATAGGCTTTCTGCGGAAGCTGTTTGTATGTTCGGCTCGCTGGTAGTCATAATTATATTTAGATGGAAAACTATTCCAATAATCAGTTTACTGGCTAAAGCTTAAAATTATGATTTTAAATAACTGGTTCCGAGGCTATGCCAAGGAACCAGTATATCTCGCTTGTTTGCGGAGGCAGACGCAAGTTTGACTGGCAAAGCGGTTTCAAGCAGGTGCGCGATCGTTTTTAAGCCTTGGGCTTAGTCGCCGCCGCCTTCTTCTCAATGTTATTCAAGCCGTTGAGGAACATCGGCACCAATTTCTCCACAAATGCCTGGGGGTCGCGGTTCCAGGCGCGCTGAGCTACATCGACTCTGGTCATTTGCAGATCCGGGGCCAGGAGGGTTCTGGGCAAGCGTTCCATCAGGTATTGCGGGCGTTCCCACATCGGCATGGTGTTGGCAATATCCACGAGGCGGGTGACGCGACGGAGTTCGGCCCCCAGCATGATATCCATTCCCGATTCAAATGCTGCTTGTTCGATCGCCACATACTTGCGCTTTGCCTGTTCCACCTTCTGCCGGTGTTCCGGGCTTTTGGCAGCTATGGAGCCGAGCCAGCGGTTGCCCCAGCGGACGTGACCAGCTTCTTCGGGAAAAATCTTTTCGATGGTTTCGCGGATTTTGACGTTTTCGTCGGTTTGGGGAGCCTGTTTGAGGGCGTGGATGTGGGCTGAGAAATACTCGCAGCCCCGCTTCTCGGTGACGTTAATCGCAGCGAGGGAAGAAATTACAAAGTCTTCGCGGTTTTTGGTAGGGTCTTGTTGTTCGCTGTCATACAACCTTTCAAATTCGTCAATGTAGGAGACTCCCGGCGGCGTTCCCACATTGTGGCCGAGGTCTACCAGCAAGTCGGTGAGCCACATAGCGTGTCGCGCTTCGTCGGAAATGTGCCGGGAAAGGTCGCGCACGAGTTCGGCTGGTTCCCCGTTTAGCTGTTCGATCAAGTCCGTGAGGTCTTTGCAACTGCGCTGTTCGCTGTAGCGGTAGCGGTTGAGGGTGATCAGGTGAATTTCGCGATCGCGCACTACATTAGCTAAAATTTCGCGCGCTCCCATTGCGTTGCGAAGCTTGCGGGGATAGGCAACAGTCATGCTTTTATGTTGTTTTGTAAAGATACTTGTATAAGTGTAACGCACTTTTTTCGACAACCAATTACCTCCCAAGGCAGAAAGTTATTGTTTAGCACGGAGATTCAATTTTATACAGACAATTTTTTTACTAGCTCAACCAATGACAATAGTTTTGAGTTGCGAGTCATACCATTTTAGATTTTAGATTGTAGATTTTAGATTAAAAATGACTGATGACTATCAGGGTTTGGAGCTTTTCTACAGTTACGTTATTTTTTTAAACTGCTATCACGCAAGGGTTGCGCGGAGCACACAAAGCAACCTCATACACTCAAAACTTGTCAGGTTCCGTCGAGTCTGAAGCCTCAACACTAGCAGACTCTTGTTGAAATTTTCGCGCTTCTTCTACTTCTAATCTAGCCAGAGTTGTCGCCACATCGGCTAACTGTAAAGCCAGATTCATCCGACAAATCGGGTTTTTTTCCCTCCAGAGGTCTTTTGCCAAGAAATGTACTCGATAGCGAAACATTTTAATTGAATTTGGCGGAGTAACTTTCACAGTCATAGTCTTTCTTCGGTTGAAGTTTGAATGCCCAGCAGCACCCGTTCTAGCTCCAAGTAAACAAATGTCAGCATGATTACTTTATCTTCATCGGTGATTGTAACACTACAGGTTGCCGATCGAGGTTCAACGCCTTCGTGCCTGACAACTATAGTATATTTTCCCAGATTCAGGTTATCAAAATTCACATCGGCCTCAAACAGGTCAACTGTCTCCTCGGCCAGCACTCGTCCCTCCCGAGTCAGTAAAGTGACAAAGGCAATGCCGTCAACTGAAGTCATAGCATTATTACTCTGATTGCGGATCATCACAAAAATATCGGACATCGTTTGGTCATTGTTAATTGCTAATTGCTAATTTAGAATGAGTGCAGCACCTCACAAACAAAGGAGCATAAATACGGTGAATCCGGCTCTCCTGAACTTATGGTTATAAGTTTATCTAATCAGAAAAGCAAGCTAATACGCGATTCCTAAAATTATTAAA
>NZ_JAUBTR010000098.1:0-21190 GCF_036705045.1 Microcoleus sp. BR0-C5 | reverse complement strand
TTAGTTGTCCTAACCGATAAGTTAGGCTAACCGTCCCTAGATATTTCTATCCATTTGAGTTAAACGAATCGCACTGAATCGGTATTATTGTATCATGCTTGCCGTGAAGAATTAATGTAGGCACTGAACGCATTAATTTTTCTTCACGGTATTGAGCCATATCTGCCAAAAACTGATAATTCAGCGGCCGATAACCTTGTTCGCCGTAGTGGTAAACGGGCAAATATTTCTCAGACTGCCACTTTTCTAACTGTTGCTGTCCCAACAGCGGCATCCAGTGGGAGATAAAGTCAAAAGCCGGTGCTAACAAAACTATTTGCTTTACTGACAATTGTCGCTGGGCCAACCAAGCCGCTGTCAGCCCCCCAAAACTAGACCCAATTATGGTGACTCCCCCTATACTTTTTACATTTTCTGTGGAAGATGGGGAGGATTCGGTGGGCAAAAATTCTGTTTCTATTTGGTTTAATTGGCGGGTGAGAGTGAGCCCCGAAAAATCGTTTTGATTGAGATCGGGAGTTTTTAGGTCAATTTCTAGGTAAGAAAAGCGATTTCGGAAATATTTAGCCTTAGCTGAATTGGGACTTGAAGCAAAGCCGTGTAAATAAATGTAACTCGAATCGTGCTGTAGATTCATCCAAAAAAATTATGAGACATCCCAACTAATTATTTTAACTTAAGATGACTTATTAATTAAAAAAACCAGACACTAACTCAATAAAATATATACTTATATTCGGAATATATTAAGGACTCCCAGGGATTTAAATTCTGTGCTTTGAGAGGGTTACTAACAAAATCAAGCACTCGTCTGGACTTGAAATTGCTGAGCTTTTAGACTGCTTTCCCGAAGAAATCCAGCACTGGGATATATTACACAAAATCTGCGTTTATCGCTGCCTGCATTTATTGGTTTATACCTGCTTAGGAATGAGAATTAAATAACTTACAATGCGTGATGGTTCTTGTGGGATGGGCGTCCCGCCCGTCCAGAAAGGGCGGGTGGGACGCCCAACCCCTACTCCCCACTTTCAAGAGTGTAAATTATTTAATTCGCGATCCTTACAATGAATCGCAGAGTGCGTACTGAACACCCTGCGATTCACTCTAAACTACTCGTCAATTACTGCGGTTTTTGACCGTTTTGCATCCGGTTTTTAGCAGTTTGTCGGCGCTGCTGCATCAGTTGAGCTAATTGGCTACGTTGTTCGGCAGTGAGCACTTCTCGCATTGCGAGTGTAATTTCAAATTGCACCTCTTCCAACTGCTGCCTCAATCCGATTATTTGACGGTGTTTGTCGCGTATTTGGCTGGCATTTTCCGTGCCGGACATCATCGTTTCCAATTCTTGTCTGGCTTGGCGGACTGCTTGCATCCGCTGGGAAACTTGGTCTTTGTAGCGATCGCGCACTGCCTGCATTTGCTGCTTTTGGTCTGCGCTTAAATTCAGTTTCTCGAACATCCCACCTTCCTTGCCACCTCGTGGATTGGGACGCTGGTTTTGGGCAATTGTTTCCGGTTCTAGGGGATTAGGAACTGCTATTGCTGCGGCTGTACTACCGAGAGTCACCATTAAAACGGCTAGGGCAGAAATGCGACGAATTGACATGAAAATTACCTCCTTGATATTACTTATTTGTGGGCGATTGACTGTCAGCACCAGGGCTGAAAGTTAACCAGTCTGTTTGCGAGCGATCGGTCATACTTTCTTGGGGAGAATCATGGAGAACACCCTCCCAGTTAGTAACTAAAAATGCTTCTAACTTAGCTGTTTCCTCATCGGGCAATTGTGCAGTCTGAAACGGACGGTAGCCCGACCAAAAAACTATCAGGCTAGCAGCAATCGCAGACGATAAAGCCCACTTAGAAACAGAGGATATTTTTAACCTTTCATCAGACTTAGCTGAGGCACTTAATCGCGTTTTTTTGCGGTTGGTTTCAGGGAAAACACTCGCCCGATCGCTTTCGATTGCTGCTAGAATTTTTTGCTCTAAATCTGGTACAGCTTCAGGAATATTGGGGCGATTTTGCTTCAAGAAATTAACTAAATCTTGGTCGCTGCTTGGGTTATTCATAGCTCGCTGACACCTTCTTTTTGCAAAAATTGCCGCACAGCATTTCGGGCATAAAACACGCGAGATTTGACGGTTCCCGCAGGGAGTCCCAAAATTTGGGCTACTTCTTTTTGCGGGATGTCTTCTAAGTCGTGCAGCACCAAAACGCTGCGGTGTTCAAAGCTCAATTGCTCCAGTCCCCGCTGCACTAAATCTTGATAGTGCAACTGCATCAAGTCCGATGTGTTATCGTTGAGAATAACCCGATCCATTGTTTCTTGATTTTTGAGTTGGGAGTCAAAAGAATGCTGTTTAGCAAATGCTTGTCTTTGGTCGGAAGCCACATTCCAAGTGATTCGATAAAGCCAAGTAGAAAAGTTTTCCTGGTGCTTGAGTTTTGGCAATCCTTTCCAGACTCGCAGGAATACTTCTTGTGCTAAATCGTCAAGAAGTGAGGGGCCGCAGAGTTGGTAAAGGGTTGACCTGACTTTGTGTTGGTAGCGTTTGTAAAGGTAGCGAAAGCAAGTGCGATCGCCCTTTAGACACTCAGCAACTAAGTCCGAGTCGGAACAGTCATCGGTTAAAACATTGGCTGACACAGCTAACACCTGTGAAGTCTCCCCCACCAGTTCGTTATCTGAAGTGTTTAGACAGGGCGATCGCAAAAAAGGTTCAAAGGATTTAAAATTTTTTTTCGACGAGCCCGCAGGTAGGGAAACGGCACTGCCGTGTGCTGATTTTTCCTGTAATTAACGGGTTCGGATGTGTAAAGCCTGGGAACCCAGATCCAGATTCCCAGCCTTGGTTGAGAAAATGGACGCTCTGACTCGCCCCAGAAGCGTTACTTTTACAAGTGATTGAGAAAAGCTATGTATAGCGGTTCTCAATTAAGTGATGTACAAGTTTAGATTGCATAATTGAATAATGGGGCAATTTACGAATTAATTAAAAAGTCCTCACTCCCCCAATTTAAAATCTAAATCGGTACATCATCTACCTGAGAAAAGCTATAGTAGACTTACCGCTTTTATTAATCTGAGAGTTTGAGGCGATCGCCTGCCTGCGATATTGCTCGATCCAGGATTGAATTGCCAATTTAAATTCAGCTTTTTGTGCGTCTTGAATTCCTTTTGGATCGAAGCGATCGCAATAATGAATTTCAATCAACAATGCTAACTCTTCGAGACAATATAACTCCGGTTTTTCTTTTTTTAACCTCTCGATCCAATTTTTAAAAGACTCAGAAGGAGGGCGAATCAATCCAGAATCATTTAACGCCTGTTCGATCAAATAAAATTCCGATTTCGGACTCAACGAATTTTTGTTATAAATAGCTTTTAGCCAGCTTTGTTTCTTAGATAAAAGGCGTACATTTTTCTTAAAATTAGGATTACACCTCCAAAAAAATATTAATCCCAGCAGGATGACTCCCCCATACTTCAATCCATTGCTACCTGATAAATATCGCAACCCCAGCAAAATTTTGTAACTCAATAGCGACCATAAATCAGAGATAAATGCCCCTGGGGGAGCAGCAGCATCCTCCATGCTTTCCCAATCAGAAGGCGTCGCATCAAAAGCTTGCCATTTTCCCGCGATATAAGCCAAAGTCCAAGCATGAGCATGGCGACTTCTTACAATATATTGGTTCTCCAAAGAACTAAATTCGTGAACAGAATATCCAACAGCATAACGGGCAGGAATACCGAGTTTTCTCAGGAGAAGTGTCGCAGCAGTAGCAAAATATTCACAATGTCCAGAGCGAGTGTTCAGTAAAAATGTTGATAGAGGCGTAGCATCATTATCTTGGCCCCTAAGCTTCAGTGAATAAACGAAATTTTTTAGGAAAAACCACTCTATTTTATCTAATATTTGTGGTGGAGACTGGCCTTTAATATCCATTTGGCTGAGGATTTTATTCAGTGCCGCCATTTCTGATTTTGGTATTTGCAGGTCGTCTTCTGTAGGCGGGCTATCTACAGAAAAATTATTATTAAAGTAGCTTCGATAAGCCAGCCTATCAACTTTTCCCACAACTTTAATTGTGCCATATTTATTTTTTTCCATCTGACTGACAGGCAATGCGTCAATTTTAAAAGTTCCATCTGGCAGCTTTAATAAACCTTGGTTGCCTTGGAGTGTAGCCGAAATAGTAATGCTTGATGGATTCGGTAGTTGGTCGCCTAAATCCCAAGTTGTGCCATTAATCTTTGGTTGTACGGGAACAAAGTTAGGATTTAAGGCGAGCCACAGTGAAGAGTTGTAGCGATTATAAGTGGCTTCTCTTAGCAGTCGGGGAGGAGTCTGTTTAGCTTCAGGAGTAACTCTAAAAATAATTTCATTTGACTGTTTTAATAATCCCACTGACCCGATGTTCGTTTGTTTTTTCAAAAAATCTGTTTCTTGAGAATTCCCATTACTAAGCCATGAGATTGCTTGCTGTTCTACTGCTAGGTGAAGTTGGTGCAGACCCATCTGTCCTATAAATCCTATACTGCCAGCAATTAACATCAGACCCAGCCAGAGAATAGATGAAAATCTTTTCGTTCTCACAGACCACAAAGCAATAGCTGTTAAGACAAATATCCCAGCATAAAAAAATATCTCTCTACTATTCGTCGCACTAGCGGATAGCAGACAACAGATAAAATATGGATAATTTAAATTCACCATCAAGGGGTTAAGTGGTGCTTTTTTTGTGGCCTTGTTTAGCCACAAAAACATTAGGCGTATATCCAGACTTTCCTTGACAGAATATACCTGAGCAGCTACCAGTGGAAAAAATACACCAGGAAGCCACTGCAACAAATTATATATCAAGTAAATAGAGCGGTTGGCGACCAGGAGATAAACCAGCAAACAGCACAAAAAAATCAGACATAAATTAGCAATGCGCCTAAAATCACTAGCTGAAAAATCCCACCGATAAGGCAACCAGTTAGCTGCCTCTAAAATCAGAGCAATTGGCACCGCAAAAAACCATAGTCCCGTCTGCCAGCCCCAAAAAAGTACACTAACACCCAAAAGAAACACTGGCATTTTCATAATTTCATTAACTCCTCTTGTATTTGACCTAGCTTTAAAATATGGCAGCTTGTTAAGTCATCTTTAATCAACTCTAAATTTAAGCTATCTAATTGAGCGTCTGGCTCTGTTAAAATTAAAACTAAGCTATGGATACCGCGACTTATCAGATAATTTACTAATCTTTTTCTAGGTTCGTCCCAACACAAAAATATACAAATACAACCGCTTAGCAGAGAGATTTTTTCTATCAAAACTGAGGTGAGCGAGTCAAAAGCTTTATCCTGACAGGCACCAACAGAGGCGAGAATTTCTAGCATTTTTTCAGTAGAGTTCAGCCCTCTGCCAAAGGTAAAACAATAAGCTTCTTGAACGACGAACATCAAATCCAATAATGATTCTTGAGTCTGAACTTCATAGGATAATGAAGCAGCAATTGAGATTGCCTCTTCTAAAATTTCACTATATTTTACACTCTGAAATGTATCTAAAATTAAGGCGTGCCTCACAAAAAATTCATCCTGTTCTTCTTTGACAATTGGCTTACCTGCTTTTGCCCAACTTTTCCAGTGAATTTTGCGTAGCGAATCTCCCTGTCGATAATCCCGCAGAGACCTAAATTCCTCGGAATCTCCTACGGATGAAGCTAATGTTACGCCACCTGATTGATATCTTCTTGAGCCAGGAAGCTGAATTGGTGGTAAATGATATAGTTTGGGTAAAATTAACATAGATTTGGGCAAGGAAATTGTTTTACAAGCATTCCAAATCCCAAAAGGATCTGACCTAGTAACTGTTAGACCAGTCAGGCGGATAACACCTCTGTAGGACGGCGTAATTTCACATACCACTTCTGTTTTGCTATTGGGTGGAAGAGGAGGCAATTCTATGGCTTTAGCTGTGGCGCATTGTTTTCTAGAAATCAGCCACAGCCAACGATAATAGCCAAAATATTTATCCAATGAAGTGCGCTGTTCTTCACCGGGTTCAGGTGTTTCTATAAATTCTTGAAAGCTTGGGTATATGTCGGCAAAATTTTCCCCCAATTTCAGGTTATTTTGACTCTGGCTAGTTTTGTTATGAATGACAATACGGTATTTTAAAGTGACTCCAACAGTTGCAAACTTTGGCAAGAACCGTACTGCATTGAAGCGGAAGCGAAAAAATCTACTGAAAATTATGGCTATTCCTATAATTGACAACAGGAAAGTAAAGATTTGATAGGTCAGGGTCTGATTAGTATCTAATCCTAAAACCCCCGCTAAAAGCGTGCAGCTAAGCACGGCTAACCCATTGTTAGTCAATCGCTTTTTTCGCGATCGATTTACACGCGCACCGAAGCGAAAAATAGCGTAGAAAACACGTTTCATTTTTTAGGCGGGTACAGGAATAGATTTGATAATTTCTTCAACAACACCTGGGGCCATTCTACCAGAAAAACGCGCTTGAGGTTCCATGACTAGGCGATGAGCGATGACTGATACCGCCTGTTCTTGAATATGTTCTGGCGTAACAAACTCATAGCTATCGAACAAAGCTAATGCTTGAGCAACTTTCATTAAAGCTATGGAAGCTCGGGGACTCGCCCCTAGTTGTACGCCTTCGGCTGAGCGAGTTGCATTCACGATATCTACGATGTAACGTTTCAATTCTTCACTAATTCTAACTTGCTTTACCTGCTGTTTTAAGCTAATTAAATCCTCTAAATTAACGCAGGTTTGAAGTGTATCAATAGGATGTTGATGGATTTGTTCTCCGAGCAGGTTAACTTCATCTTCGGGCGAGATGTATCCTAGACTAAATTGAACTGCAAAGCGATCCATTTGGGCTTCAGGAAGTGGATAAGTGCCACGAGATTCTACTGGATTTTGAGTAGCAATGACAAAAAATGGGTCTTTAAGTTTGTGCAAATTTCCGTCAATGCTGACTTGACATTCTGCCATTGCTTCTAGGAGAGCGGATTGGGTTCGCGGTGATGACCGATTGATTTCGTCAGCCAAGATAATATTAGCAAAAATAGGACCTTCGTGGAAATGAAACGTGCGTTGATTGGGGTCGAGCATGGATATGCCCAAGATATCGGATGGCAAAAGGTCAGGTGTAAATTGAATGCGTTTAAAGGTGACATCGACAGATAAGGCTAGGGCTTTAGCTAGGGTAGTTTTACCTGTACCGGGATAATCTTCTAGGAGGACGTGCCCGCCACTCACAAAGGCTGACAGCAATTTCCTGATTGCTGCTGATTGCCCTTTCACCACTTTTTGAATGTTGTTGGAAATCCTTTGATAAATTTCTCTGCCCGATTGAGCGTGATTTTCTGTAATTGCTTTATCCATTATTTATTCTGTTCGTAGCGTTCGGTTAATGTCCCGCTGATTGGCTTGTGCCGATCGATTTAAATATTTACAGCATTTTTCCAATATGTATAAGTTTTTAAACCAATACTTTTTTGATTTTCATTATATATCTCATCCAAACACCTGAAAAGAGCCAAAGCATAATTTTTCAATCCCAACTCTGTCAAACTTGTGAGAATCCTAGTCAGCCGCAGGTAGTTGTGATTAAATTGTTCAATCCACTCTCTTTTTCTTGACAAATATTCTGGGGACTTGGCAATTACAATTTCTGCGTTTTCCCCTTCGCGGCATTCCAACCCGTAAAACGCTAGCATGACTTTTAGAGATTTGACTAAGCGATTTCTCAACTCTTCACTTGTTCTAAAAGCTTGAATCACCTCATCATTTAAAGTAGGAGCACTGGCATTAAAGCGGCTCTTTTCTCTCAGGGGAAACAGCCATTGAATGTAATTGTGCACGGATTCCAGCTTCTGGTAATCCCACGACCAAATATCCTCGATCGCCCGACCTTGTGAATCAGGCTGCTGACCGAGATAGAATGCTAAAATTTTGTTTTGTTTGGTTGAATTACTCATTAATCCCTTTACGGGCGGGCAAGATGCCCACCCCACAATAAAATTTAATTTTTCTGTGGAACAGGCATCCTGCCTGTTCTGGAAAATGGTGCAATCTCTGAATTTTAAGCGACTTTAGGCTGCTTCGCCAGGGGTTTAAACCCCTGGCTGCTTCCCCCGCTTTACCGCAGAGTCACAAACTCTTCAGCAGTCGATGGGTGAATGCCAATAGTCGCGTCGAAGTCTTTCTTAGTAGCTCCCATATTAACAGCGATCGCCATTCCTTGAATAATCTCGCCCGCGTCTTTCCCAACCATGTGCACGCCCAAAACTCTGTCTGTATTAGTTTCAACAACTAACTTGACAAAAGTCTTCTCATCTGCACCTGTCAAAGAATGAAACATCGGTCTAAACTTGGCTGTATAGCACTTAATTGATTCGGGAAACTTGACTTTAGCCTCCTCTTCTGTTAAGCCAACTGTAGCTGCTTCCGGCTGCGAAAATACTGCTGATGCAACATTTTCGTGACTGATCGATCTGGGGTTATTACCAAATTCAGTATCGGCAAAAGCACGACCTTCAGCGATCGCAATTGGCGTTAAATTGATGCGGTTGGTGCAATCTCCGACTGCAAAAATGTGCGGCTGGCTGGTGCGGCTATCTTTGGTAACTGCGATCGCACCTTTATCTGTTTCTACGCCCGCATTTTCTAAACCCAATTTTTCTAAATTAGGCTGACGCCCGGTAGCGCACAACAGCGCGTCTACTGTCAAAGTTTCTGCAGATTCTCCAGACAGAGTTAATTTTAATCCTTCTGGAGTTTTCTCAATTTGTGCGATCGACCTTCCTGTCAAAATGTTTATTCCATGCTTGGTCATTCCTTCTTGCACGTTGGTGCGAATTTCTTCGTCAAAGTAGTTCAAAATTAAATCGCGCCGGATGATTTGAGTTACTTGACTTCCTAACCCGTTCATAATGCAGGCAAATTCAACACCGATGTAGCCGCCGCCCCAAATTGCCAACCGTTTTGGCTGCTCTTTTAGGAGGAATATTTCGCGAGAAGTAATCGCGTGTTCTATGCCGGGAATTGGGACTCTTTGCGCTTCTCCGCCGACAGCAATTAAGATTTTAGCTGCTGTGATTTTTCTGTCATCAACTTCGACGGTATGGGGGTCAATAAATTTGGCGTATCCTGAGATTAATTCGACTCCGGCTTTTTCAAGAAAGCTGATGTGCAGTTTGCTCAGCCGCCGCACTTCTGCATCTACGGTGGTGACGAGTTTTTCCCAGTCGAAGCTGCTTTCTACTGGACTCCAGCCGTAGCCGATCGCATCTTCGTAAAGGTGCGAAAATGTTGAGGCGTACACCATGAGTTTTTTGGGGACACAGCCGCGAATTACGCAGGTTCCGCCTACTAAGTCATTTTCGGCGATCGCCACTTTTGCTCCGTAGGATGCTGCTCGCTTGGAACTCGCTAATCCGCCGGAACCCGCACCTATCACAAACAAGTCGTAATCGTATGTCATAATAGTCTGTACTTTCCTATCTCAGTTTTACGGTTTTTGCGCTTTACTTTTTTTAATGATATCTCAAAAATTTTTGGTTTTTTTGGGGGTCAACTACTTTACTTCTTCCGTTTGACATGGTATTATTAAATAATAGAAATCTGGGCGTTAATTTTAAAATTACTCACACTTCCATTATTAGAGTATAGCACAAGCAACTCGCTAGAAATATATAAAAATGTAACTATTTTTAGGCGGCCGCCGATGAGGAAATTGGTAATTGTAAATTGCTGGTTATCGCCGATTCTCTATCCCCCTAAATCCCCCTTAAGAAGGGGGACTTTGATCGGAATCTTGTCCCCCCTTTTTCAAGGGGGGCTAGGGGGGACTTGGCATAATCGCAGCGACAGAAGACTCATACTATCCTAACCTATGGGAGCAAAGACGGGGATTGCCAGTACAGTTTTTTGAGCTTCACAAATCATGGATAATTGCTATATTATAAACATAAATTAATTCTCGGGCTAGCTTTATGATCGATTGGCTTTTGCTCTGGGGAGTGACGCAAGGAGTCGGCATTCTCGTTCAACCTATCTTAGAAGACTTGATCAAAGACGGCGCGAAGGATTTTGCTAAAGATTTTTTTAAAGATTCCCTGAAAAACGTCTTATTAGGCGAAAAAGACCCGCGAAAAGTCGCAGCGGGCAAAGCAATCAAAAAGTTTTTGGAGTTGGTGGAACAGCAGTTGAAAATTGGCGGACTTTCCCCAGAGCAAAGAAAGCTGTATATTAAAGATGTTAAACAGTTTATCAGCAACAAGTCTGTTAAGGAAATTTTGGGCAAGGCTTTTGAGAGCGATCGCGAATCTCTCGATGCACAACTTCTCGAACAAACCTGGACTCAACTAGATTTAACTTCTTTGCCGCCAAGATTTAAGTGGCAAACCATCGCCAATCAGTATCTCGCAGAAGTTCAAGAAATTCTCTTTGACTCAAAAGACTTGCGCGATATCTTGAATGCTCAAAATCTGGATAGCATTCAGAAAAATACTCAAGAAACGGCGGGGATAATCCCCGATTTTGACTTGAGGCAATATCAAGAAGCTCTGTGCGAGCGTTACAGCAATCTCAATTTAAGCAGCGTCGATCCCAATACCTACGATTATCGCGCAAAGCTGAAGGTTTGGGAAATCTTTATTTTCCAAGATGTGCGATCGATTTACGAATCATTTCTGCCCCAAGCTTACGAAATTCCTAAAGAACATCAACGGTGGCTGCAAGACAGCAATCAATTAGACGCGATCGCACTTGAAAATTTAGAGAAATATCGGCGCGGTTATTTTTCGCAGCCGATCGTATCGGTGTTAGATGTTATCAATGACAAGCAAAAGTATCCCTACATTGTTATTTTAGGCGATCCGGGTTCGGGCAAGTCTACTCTGTTACAAACTTTAGCATTAAACTGGGCGCGATCGCCCTTAAATAGCGTGACATCTCTGCCGATTCCGCTGCTAATAGAATTGCGGACTTACATTCGCAGCGGCGAATCAGGACATTGCAAGAATTTCCTGGAATTTTTCCATCAAAGTCCCGGTTCAATTTGTCACTTGAATCAGCATCAATTGCAGGAACAGCTTAAAGCAGGCGACGCTTTGGTGATGTTCGACGGGTTAGATGAAATTTTCGATCCCGGGAAACGAGAAGATGTAATTACGGCGATTCATCGGTTTACCAATGAGTATCCGCGCGTGCGAGTGATTGTCACGTCTCGGATTATTGGTTACAAACCTCAACGCTTGCAAGATGCAGAGTTTCATCACTTTATTCTCCAAGATTTGAATGCGGAACAAATTCAGGATTTTGTTCGCCGCTGGCACGAATTAACTTTTACTGATGCTGTGGAAAAAGTGCGAATTCGCGATCGCATGGAAAGAGCATTAGCGTATTCATCAAGGATTCGAGATTTAGCGGGGAATCCGTTATTGTTGACGATTATGGCGATTTTAAATCGCGGGCAAGAATTGCCGAGAGACAGGGCGGAACTTTACAATCAAGCTTCGCGGGTATTGCTGTATCAATGGGATGTGGAAAGGTCTTTAGTAGAGGATAGCAGGCTCGATCCGAAAACTATTGATGCTAAAGATAAGCAAGCAATGCTGCGGCGAGTCGCTTACAAAATGCAAGCAGCACCTAAAGGGTTGGCTGGCAATATTATTAGTGCGGAAGATTTGGAGAATACTCTGACAGCATATCTGAAGAATAAAGATTTCGATCGACCGAAAGAGCGGGCAAAGTTGATAATTAACCAACTGCGAACTCGCAACTTTATTTTATGTTATTTGGGTGCGGATACTTATGGGTTTGTGCATCAAAGTTTTTTGGAATATTTCTGTGCGTCGGAGGTGGTGGAAAGGCTTTATAAGACACCAGAAATTTTACTGGAGGAGTTGAAAAACGAGGTTTTTGGCAAGCACTGGGAGGATGAATCTTGGCAGGAAGTTTTGTGCTTGATTGCCGGATTGATTCCTGGAAACTTGACCGGGAAATTGATTGAGTTTTTGATTGGACAGGATGGGGAAGCCCAAAAGTTCCGCAATCTGTTTTTGGCGGCGAAGTGTTTGAATGAGGTGAGGGATAGAAAAGAGATTGCTGGGGTGGAGAGTCAATTGCTTGAACGCTTAAAAGAGTTAACCAAGTACGACCTCAATGACTATTATGAGGCTTCTAAAGAAGAGGAAACGCTAGTTTATACAATGCGCACTCAAGCATTAAGTGCGATCGCCTACACTTGGAAAGATGAGCCAGAAACCTTACCTTGGCTCAAACAACTGGCTAAGTTTGATGAGAATTCGGATCTGCGACTTGCAGCAGTCCTAGAATTAGCAGGGGGGTGGAAAGATGACCCAGAAACCTTACCTATCCTCAAACAAATGGCTCAATTTGATGAGAATTCAGATCTGCGATTTGTAGCAGTCCAAGAATTAGCAGGGGGGTGGAAAGATGACCCAGAAACATTAGGTTGTCTCAAACAAGTGGCTCAATTTAATGATAATAATACTGTGCAAATAGCAGCACTCCAACAAGTAGCACGGCGCGGGAAAGATGATCCAAAAACCTTACCTTGGCTCAAACAGCAGGCTCAATTTAATGATAATAAAGCTATGCAACTTTCAGCAGTCGGAGAATTAGCATTGGGCTGGAAGAATGACCCAGAAACATTACCTTGGCTCAAACAGCAGGCTCAATTTAATGATAATTATACTGTGCGGTATGGAGCATTCCAAGAATTAGGACGGGGGTGGAAAGATGACCCGGAAACCTTACCTTGGCTTAAACAACTGCCTCAGTCGAATCATGATCCGATTGTGGCATTTTTAGCAGTCCAAGAATTAGGACGGGGGTGGAAAGATGACCCGGAAACCTTACCTTGGCTCAAACAATGGGTTCAATCTGATGATAATTATGCTGGGCGAGTTGCAGCAGTCCAAGGATTAGCACGGGGGTGGAAAGATGACCCGACTACTTTACCTTGGCTCAAACAACTGGCTCAATCAAATGATGATTCGTGTGTGCGGCAACCAGCAGTCCAAGAATTAGCAGGGGGGTGGAAAAATGACCCGGAAACCTTACCTATCCTCAAACAACTGGCTCAATTTGATGATGATTCGGCTGTGCGACGTACAGCAGTCCAAGAATTAGCACGGGGGTGGAAAGATGACCCGGAAACCTTACCTTGGCTCAAACAACTGGCTCAATCTGATGATAATGGGGATGTACGAGGTGCAGCAGTCGAAGAATTAGCGCTGGGCTGGAAAGATGAACCAGGAATATTTGAATGGTTGGGCCATATTGCTATCAATTATCCTTTTGAACGCAAGTCCAAATTCCAACTTAATCCCAGACAAACAGCACTTGAAATCATGCTCAAGCAATACCCCGATCGCCCAAAAACTTTAGAAATACTTAGCGATCGATTTGCCAACGATCCAGATGAACAAGTCCGCAAATTTGCCCAGGAACAATTGGCAAAATTAGAGAAGCTGTAATCTAAACAAAAAAAGTATCAACAAATTATGCTAGTTCAAGAAATAGTATAATTAATATCAAATAGTTCTCGGAAACAACCACTATGCAAGTCACGACCGAAGAAATTATTTATCCATGCAGCGACGGTCAACCAATGGCAGATAGCACAATTCAATACAAATTAATTGTCAAAATCAAAGAAGGTTGCGAATCGCTGTTTAAGAACGACCCAAACGTGTTTGTAGCAGCCGATTTACTGTGGTATCCAGTTGAAGGTAGACCAGACATTTCTCAAGCACCCGATGTCATGGTAATATTTGGCAGATCAAAGGGCGATCGACGTTCCTACCTGCAATTTAACGAAGATAATATTGCTCCCCAAGTTGCGTTTGAGATTCGCTCTCACAACGACAGACAAACCAAAATGTACAAAAAACTTTCATTTTACAATCGCTATGGAGTCGATGAATATTACCTTTACGATCCCGAAAACAACGATTTGAGCGGTTGGCAAAGAATTGAAGGAAACTTAGAAATAATTGAGCCGATGGAGGGCTGGGTAAGTCCGAGATTGGGAGTGCGATTTGAGTTGGGCGAAGCTGGGTTAGAAATATATCGACCCGATGGACAAAGGTTTCTTTCATATTCGGAATTGGAGGAACAAGGGGAATTAAACCGCCAGCGTGCAGAACAGGAAGCTCAAAGAGCCGAACAAGAAGCTCAAAGAGCCGAACAAGAAGCTCAAAGGGCCGAACGTTTGGCAGCAAAACTGCGCGAATTGAACATCGATCCTGAGAGCATTTAAGGGACAAATTGTTTAATTTAGGGCTTACCCATCAAGACCACAGAAACCGGGTTTTTTATGATTTATGGGCGCTGTAGCGAATGATTTTCGTGAAAAAACCCGGTTTCTCACCACCCTTGTGTAAGTCGCATAATTACAACTTGTCCGACTTGTTTAAAGTCGCCAAGCAATCTCCATTCTTCGGGATTGGTTCACTCCAATCCGCTGCATTTGCAATGAGCCCTGATACTGAAATTAGCCTCCAAACGATCGCCCTGACCGCCGCCAAAACCGATAAGAAGTGTTAAGTTAGTAGTTAGTTGTGTCGATCGCACAGAAAAAAAATGCCTGAACTACAAACCGATACATACCAAGACCTCGACCCGCAAGTCCTCTCAAAGCCCGTTGTTGTCGGTCTGGAAGAGGTAACAAAAGTTTACGGGATTGGCGACCTGGAAGTTCGCGCCTTAAACGGCGTCAGCTTGACGGTAAGACAAGGAGAATATTGCTCGATTATGGGCGCATCGGGTTCCGGCAAATCTACAGCTATGAATATTATCGGCTGTCTCGATCGACCTACGAGCGGCAGTTACTACTTAGACGGCGTAGATGTCGCCCAAATGCCCGAAGGAGAATTAGCCGGAATTCGCAATTTAAAATTAGGTTTTGTATTCCAACAATTTCACCTATTGGCTCAATTGACAGCATTAGAAAATGTCATGTTACCGATGGTTTATGCCGGCATTCCCGCAGCAGAAAGACGGGAACGGGGAGTAGATGCTTTAACGAAAGTAGGCCTGGAAAGTCGGCTGCAAAACAGACCGAATCAACTATCAGGAGGACAGCAGCAGCGCGTAGCCATTGCTAGGGCTATTGTCAACCGTCCCGTGTTGCTGCTGGCTGATGAACCTACAGGTGCATTGGATACAAAAACTACTCAAGAAGTAATGGATATTTTTACCGAATTCAACGAAAACGGCATGACTGTTGTTATGGTAACGCACGAACCGGAAGTGGCGCGCCAAACTCGCCGCGTTGTCTGGTTCCGCGACGGTAAAGTTATTCACAATAATCTCAACCCCGCAGAGCTTTCACACGCTGTGTTTTAGTATAAGAGTCGGCATAAGAGTCGGCGATTGAAATCGCTTCTAGACAAACAAAGTCCGCCTACGCGGACTGAAGAATTAAGAGGGTATCAGTCCTATGCAAGAGGACTTTAGCTATTAGACAGGGGTTTTCAACCCCTGGCGGACTAATAGACAAAACACCTGATATCTGCTTAATGAAAAGCACTCGGAAAAGCTTCCCACACTCGATCGACAAAATCTCTAAGTTGCCGAGATGCGATCGCACCATCCTTTTGGTCAGAGTCCCGAGAGTGCAACTCAGTCAACAGCGAAATTACCTCAGTATCCACCGCCGCCCGAAACAAACTCAGCGGCCACAGTAAATCAGCGCCATCACGCAAATCGGATAAAGTGTATTCTTCCAACCATTGCTCAGATAAATCTTTCCCTGACAATAATACAACTAACATTAAAGGGCGCACCCAACAAATTTGACGTGCCTCAACCACTTGGATCACCTCTGAATGCAGGCACGCATCTCCACATTCTAAACTGACAATTTGACCAGGCTTAAAGTTCAAAGCACAATCCATTAATGCTCACACTTAATACAGACATAACAAAGGAGCGAAATAGGTGCTACATCTCTCTACAGCACCCGAAAACATTATATCATAATTTCTTTTTCTTTCTTCTTTCTTCCTTCTTCCTGACATCCGTTATATGAATTCCGGTTGAATTGGAATGATTAAACCGCAGAGGACACAGAGAACACAGAGTCAGATAACAGAGAGATGAATAATTCCGATGCTACCGGATTTGATATTACATCCGTTACATCCGTGGAGCGAATCCGTTGCCGAACTTCCTTTGCTACCGGATTTGATGTTACATCCGTTACATCCGTGGAGCGAATCCGTTGCCGAACTTCCTTTTTCTCAACTTTCATCAAGCTTTTTAAGAGCCATTTCGAGATCGGCAGTCAACAATCGTGCTTCTTTTTTACCGCCGCCACCATTGGCATAATCCGCCACGCAAATCGGAGAACCGATCGCAATTTTTACCTCAGAACCCCATTGAGGAATGCGCGGGCGATAGCGAATACTCATCGGTACAATTTTCACCCCCAAACCCGGTTTGCTCAACTCTGCTTGCATTGCCAAACGCGCCAATCCCGGCTTAATCGGATGAACTTCGCCATCCTGAAAAATACCGCCTTCGGGAAAAATCACCAACATTTCCTTGTCGAGGAGTAGTTCCACCCCATAACGGAGACTGCCAATTGCCGGATGCTTGAGATCCACAGCAAACCCCCCCAAATGTCTGATGAACCAACCTTGCAGTCCTTTGACCTCATCAGAAGTTACCATAAACCGCAAATCGCGTCCAGTCACCTTCTGTCCAGTTGAATAAGGCATCATCAGGGCATCCCACCGGGAGCGGTGCGTAGGAGCTAAGATGACAGGCCCGTCTTTCGGCAAGTGCTCCTGTCCGGTTATCTCAATCTTGCCAAAATGAAACGGTAGGACAACATAGTGACCTAGCGGATAGAGCAAGGAGGTTAACCAAGGAGAAACGCGAGAGGTATTAGATGCTACCTTGGCAGGCATTGGCTTCACTAGAGATGATTTACTGGACTCAACGGCGATCGTGGCGGTGTGGGGCATAGCAATTAAGCTGCTTTATCGAGATCTAAAGTCTAAAGTAAGGTGTTGGCTAAATCTTTAGTTTTTAGGTCGGGACACTTTTGCTATTGGCCTTGTGCCGATCGGGCGATCGCGCCCGCAAGAGATAATCTCTAACAGGTAAAACCTCAGCCAACCAGACAGCACTAATACAGAGCCGTCGGCTGCCTGGAAAGCTTTATCGGGCAATTACGGATCTATTATTTCAGCTAAAGGGTCAATTTCGATTAAACCTCGGCCCGAAGAAAGTAAAAAATTTTACCTGTTAATTTTTCCGGCGCGCTTCAAACCAAAAAAGCAACTGATCGCGGCAAACAGACTCCATAATACCGCCGAGCACCTCTAAGCGGTGAAACGAATGCGCGCTATCTGGAATATTAGCCGCAGTCCGAATCGTGCCAGTTTTCGGGTCATCTGCTCCGTATACCAGCAGACGAATCCGAGCTTGGACGATCGCACCAGCGCACATCGGGCAAGGTTCCAGCGTTACATAGAGCGTGCATTGGTTAAGATGCCAGTCTTGCAAAACTTTGCCGGCCGCCCGCAAAGCCAAGATTTCAGCGTGAGCAGTCGGATCGCAATCTCGCTCTCGCCGATTTTGCGCTTCGGCAATCAATTTGCCAGTAGCGTCAACAATTGCAGCACCCACGGGTACTTCACCAGCATCACCGGCTGCTTGCGCCAATTCCACAGCCCTAGTCATCCAGCGTTTGTGAATAAAATAAGTAGTCTCACTAATAGACAACGGCTCAGCTTTACAATTCACGTCATACCTAAGTAACAGAAAAACTTAAGATCGATAAAGAAAGTTACATTACAGCTTAATCGAGAGTCTTTAATTATGGACACCACTACGATTACCACTGAAATTGTTGAGCTGTTGTGCCGCATTAGTCGGCAAAAGCTGCGCGAACAAGATATCACTCCTTTGGTAGTGTTTCTGACTGCTCTGATTTCCATCCTGCGCGGAGTGATGATTATTGACAGGACGATCGCAGTTGAAGAAGAAGAACGGCTGCAAAAGACTCTCAAAGCCTTTGCCAGCGGCGACCGCGATCGGGTAGAACTAATTCAGCGCCTTGTCAAAGGAGTATCAAAACAGCAGGTTTACTTCAACCCCACGGAATTGCTAACCCTGACAGCTTTGTTCTCAGAATCAGAAAAACTGTTGCTCATCGGTTCCGGCTACGAAATGTCAGCGGCCGACGGACACATCGACTTGCGGGAGCAAATGTACCTACAGTCGATCGCAAATCGGCTCGGCCTCGACTCCAGACACATTGCAGTCATAGACACTTTATTTACTAAAGAAGGAACCCTCGACTCAGAAGCTTTTGCCGAAGTTCAAGCTTTACTCGATCCCAGCGAATTCGAGTCCCGCGATCCGGTATTTGGCAAAGCAGCAAAGCACTTGCTGAGTATTTTACTCCGCCAATAATCCAGCCCCTATAAATTTTTGGGCAGTACAAAGTAGTGAGAGAGGATTTCGAGGATTTGACGCTGTTTCCATTGGAGATGGGAATTGGGCGCTCTTACCTACCAAGAGCGCTGCACGGCGTATGTTGATCAAAAACCTGGTTTCGGCCTAAGTCCCGCTTGATTTTTTTTTGCAAGAGTCGATCGACCCTGGTATCCCATTGAACCGAATGCCTCTAAAATCTAAAAGCGACTTGTCGCTGCCTTGATTGACTCAGCTCAATCTCAAATCTCAAATTGATTGATTATGCAAATTGAATGGCAAACCGCCAAAACCTACGAAGACATTCTCTATCACAAAAGTGGTGGCACCGCCAAAATTACCATCAATCGACCTCACAAACGGAACGCTTTCCGTCCCAAAACCGTGCTGGAACTTTGCGATGCCTTTACTGATGCCCGTGAAGACACAAAAATTGGCGTTGTCCTGTTCACCGGTGCGGGGCCTCATACAGACGGCAAATACGCCTTTTGCGCCGGCGGCGACCAAAGCGTGCGGGGTTCGGCGGGATATGTAGACGAAGGTGGCATACCCCGCTTGAACGTGCTCGACTTGCAGAAGTTGATTCGATCGATGCCCAAAGTTGTAATTGCTTTAGTTGCAGGCTACGCAATTGGAGGGGGTCACGTTCTGCACTTAATTTGCGACTTGACGATCGCTGCTGACAATGCTATTTTCGGACAGACCGGCCCCAAAGTCGGCAGTTTCGACGGTGGTTTCGGAGCTAGCTATCTTGCCAGAGTTGTCGGCCAGAAAAAAGCCAGAGAAATTTGGTTTTTATGCCGCCAGTACAGCGCACAGCAAGCCCTAGAAATGGGTTTAGTCAACTGCGTAGTGCCCGTCGAACAACTCGAACTAGAAGGGATTGAGTGGGCTCTTGAAATTTTAGAAAAAAGTCCGATCGCGATTCGCTGTTTGAAATCCGCTTTTAATGCCGATTGCGACGGTCAAGCCGGTTTGCAAGAACTGGCGGGAAATGCCACTTTGCTGTACTATATGACCCAGGAAGGCGCCGAAGGCAAACAAGCCTTTTTGGAAAAACGGCAACCTGATTTTAGTCAATATCCTTGGCTACCATAACTGGATGGAAAAATCAGTTTTTTTTTATGCGCTCATATTAAAGTCGATGCTGCTGATTTTTATGAGTTAGTAAAGCCAAATGCACCCGATCGTCCAAAAGTGTATGTATTGATACCAGTTCCCAAAAAGAATGAAACTGCTTTGCCAGATGCAAACCATGATAGCGATCAGTGATTCCCCAATCGAAAATCGAAAATGGTATTAGCTATCCTGCTGCCGACTAACTAAACTGAGACTGCTGCTGCCGATTTTTCGGTTAACGTTGTGCCTGTAAGCTGGCAGGCATGGCGCTCGGAAAGAGTGACGGCGGCATCCTGCAGCGTCAGAGTCGATTCTTGCCACATTCCAATTTCTTCTATGTTTTCCCAAGATGACCTAAAAGGCGAAACCGCTAAAGCACAAGCTTTCCAGTGACTTTGAACCGGGCCGCTTAGTAGAGCGCAAACACCCCCGCGTCTGCCCTCAGGGGTATAGTGACGGCAGTGACCACAAGCTGAAGTTAAAGGTGAAGTTAAGGAGGTTTGCATAAAAGTTCTTAGGGAAATCATTTTCATCTCTAATTCTCCTTTGTAGAGCTAGCCGGTTTTAGAGCATCCCAACCTTTATGCTGTCTGGGTTGTAGCGATCCCCGGAGCATAAATAAATTTTATAATTTATTTATAATCTCGTTATATATAGAAACAATTAGCTCTGTCGCTGCTCATTGTATAGGTAAAAACACAGGTTAAAAGTTTATAAAGCCGTTAGGGATCAAGAAAAAGTACAAATGCCAAACCAGTATGATAGGTTACAAATAAGCGGTAGCTGAGAATACAAAAATTGGCTGAGAGTGTCGGTAAGCAGCCTCCGGGAAACAGCAACAATTAAGTTTTCCAATGAAAATGAAAAATAGCTGCAGGCGAGCGAGCCCCTGTTGCATTGACGCCAAAAGTAGCTAATCATAAAATAGGCAAGTTTTCAACTAAAACAGCAGGAGTCCCGCACTCTAACGGTACTCCGTTGAGTGACGGGAGGAATGCGCGTGAGGCTCAAGAGCTGAACAAATTATCTATAAACGCAACAGAATTTATTCAATACGTGATACACTCTTGTCATGAAACAAGTCCTGACAGTATCTTGCAAACTTCAAGTAACGCCTGAACAGTCCCTCAAACTTGATGCGACCCTTCAGGCGTTCGCTAATGCTTGTGAATACGTGAACCAAACTGTGCCGCCAACCCTGACAAATGAATTGGCGATGCAATCTTTGGTATATCACGATGTCAGAGATATGTTTGGACTTTCGGCACAGCTAGCAATCCATGCTATTAGACGGGTTTCTGGCAACAGAAAAACAGCTAAAAAAGATGGGAAGCCAGTCATCCGCTTTGCTCCTACTAGCGTCACTTACGATACCCGTATCTTTTCTTTTAGGGAAAAAGATTGGACAGTAAGTTTGACCACTACTGGTGGTAGGGAAAGGTTTGTATTGGCTATCGGGAACTACCAACTTGGATTATTGAAAGGTCAAAACCCCAAGACTGCTACTTTGTGCAAACGCTCTTATGGTAGTTACTATCTTAATATTCAGCTTGAATC
>NZ_JAUBTR010000176.1:0-2329 GCF_036705045.1 Microcoleus sp. BR0-C5 | reverse complement strand
AACACCTAAAGGGCTCTAAGCTAACTATGTTATTCTACCACAAATATAGTCTGTCTATTTCTGCCGAGCTGTACTAGCACAGCACGTTAACATGAATGCCGAAGAACTGCCTCATCACTTTGTACAGCATTCGGGAAAGTTGAAGATTAAGGTTCGCCGTGATGACTTTGTGAAGGGTTCGGCTGACAACCCCTGGGCAGAAGTGTTCGGGGAATTTTCCGAACAAATTCACCAACATATTGGCAAGGCACACGAGTTAATTGTGGCTAACTTCTCAACCACAGGCCCTATTGAACGTGCTGCCTCGGAAGTCGTATTGCTAGATGCAATGCAGTCTTACTTTGAGTACGAGGTACGCACAATGTGCGGTATACCTACGATTAGGTTGGAGGGAACGGTAGAGGATTGGCGTTCTATTGCACAGAGGGTGGAAGAGTTTGCTCGCTTTGGTTTGGAGTGGTGGGTTGAGCCGCTACGACCGATTCTAAAGGAATTTGTAGCAGCCTCTGAAGGCAGTGTGAATACCGAGTTTTGGGACTCCATTTACAAGTACCAAGGACATGAGGGAAGTGGCTCGCCCTATATTACTGGATGGGTGGCTAAACTATTCCCCTACATTATGAATCATAAACCGAAGTGGCAACAAATGTTTGAAGGCAAGAGTCCTGAGCCACCATATCTACGCAATCCCTGGTTAAATTCTGAGCTGTCACCAGCTATAGAAGCACGGGGTGTTTTTCCCAACCTGCCGTCTAAGGCTCCATTCAAGTGGAATAGGACTTACGCATTGACAAAAAACATCATCTATGTATTCTAGACAAGGCCATCACTGAATCGGTTTGCCAAAATATGCTCACGTATAACTGAAGTGAATAGATTCCTTTGGACTTCATACCAGTTAGTAATTCTTTTTTCAGACCGCATAAGCTCCAATTTTACAAATGCTTGAAGTGAACAAAATATATGAGTCTTGATTGCACAGGTGTCTCTCACCATGAAACGACAAATTCCACATACTTGTTTGATGGCTCTATGAAATGTTTCAATTTGCCAATGAGTATCATGAATTGTGAGAAATTCATCTCTTGTTATCTCCTGAATCTTTGACTCGTCTGGCAAATACAAAATATAGTGTCTAGATGCCTCTTTTTTAAAGCTTTTTCTAAACAATTTTATAAATCCAAATTATTTCCCAGGAGTTCTTAATCCTGACTCAGGAATGACCAGAGTGCTTACCTGGCAATAATTATGGGGTTCATTTGAGACAGTCATATTTTTTTCAATTCCGAATAGAAAACCCAATTTCTGGTTTTTTAGAAATTTTAAGTTTTCCACTCCTGAATACCAACTATCTCCTGTTACTATTTTTGGCTTGACTCCCCAGCTTATTATTTCGTTCACCATTTCTCTAAAATAATCCTTTTTGGTTTTTCCCTCCTTTTTGTCATATATTCTGTAATTTATTGGGACTGAATTACCATTAATATCGCTGTAATATAGGGTGATTAAATTTAAGCCAATAATAGTTTTATGGGCTTTCCCTGACCAAAAATAACTAATTAACTCGGCATTTTTGGGGTCACTGTAAATCTTTTCTATGACTGTATCGTCTACACTAAGTATCCCTCTTTGCAGATTTATTATTTTCTCTATTGTGTTGAATAAATCTTTGGGTTCGTATCTCTCTCTCAACAAAAATCGATTGATACTATCATGTGAAACATGTCCCAATATCTCTGATAACCTGCTACACCCTCCCAAATGAGGGCTCTGACATCAAAAATAAGGTGTAAGTGTCTATATTACATCGTGCTGTCGAGGGTTTAGTTATTTTTCTCATTGTCCGATACCTAGAAAGTAAACGACCCTATTTATCAATGCACTGTTTAGTTATTTTGTCAATGCGTAAGTCCTATGGAATTACTTCGGGAATGTCTACGAAATGGAGTTTGTTGCTGGATTAATTGGTGTCAGTCAAGAACCAGAATCTCTGTGCCTGCGACCAGAAATTGGCTGGGTAGTAATGGAAGCAGATAGGGAGGCATTCCCGACGAAGTGAATAAAGTATTTGTAGGGTGTGTCTCCACGCACCCTACAAATGCTGGTACAGGTGAGCGGAAATAAGCCAACCATTTGAAATACCCACAACCCTTACGGAACCAGCTATTGTTATTCTAGAGATGTCTATTGTTATAGCCCACATTCCGCAGATATTCGATCGGATTTAATTTGAAAAGAATTCAGAATTTTTTAAACCTCAAATGATTGCTATGCAATGATTTGAGGTTTTTTTAAGGTATAATAATTGGTGCAAGTAGAGCAACCATTA
>NZ_JAUBTR010000097.1:0-21360 GCF_036705045.1 Microcoleus sp. BR0-C5 | reverse complement strand
GTAGGCACAGATATTTTTCCTACAGTGAAGGTATGAAAATCCTTAGTCATCAAAGCCAGAACTGCGGAATGTGGGTTGTATGAAACTCGACAGCCTAGTTTGGTTAGCGCTCGGACGAGGTTACTGGTGGCTTGTTTGTTTTCGGCATTGATCAATATGCGGGGTTCTGAGTCGGTTTTGGGGCGCACGGAGAGCCTGACCCTGGTTGATCGAATTCACCCGCGCTGTATATCTTTGCAGGCGCTCTTGCCACCGTCTTTTCCCGATTAACAGCAGAAGCAGGGCAAGCAAAGTAGGCAATGTGGCTAGACCCTCGCCTTTTATTTGGGGTATTTACAATTTCGTTTATCGTTCAGAACGCGATCGTCATCTCCTATGTGGCGATCGTAAATTTTAAAACAATTAATCAACTTTTTGCAAGCATCGTTAGGTGGTAAAATCAGGGGTTGCTTAGCAAGGGAGTTGATGAGTGAGGGGATATATTTCTAAACTGAATCATCCTGCCGTTAGAGGAGTTGTCAAGGGACTACCCCTAATTGGTTGCTTGCTGATCGCCGTTTTTAGTTACTGGCTGTCTCAAACTTTGCCAGTTCAGGCAGATGCTGTTACATCTCCAAAAACTTGTCAAATTGGAGTTTACTTGACATCATTGCGAGATTTTAAGCCAGCAGAGAAGTCGTTTTCTGCAAACTTCTGGGTCTGGAGCGTTTGTCCTTTTGAAACTCCAAAACCTTTAGAAAGCCTCAAGGTTGTAAATAGCAACGAAGTTAACAAGAATTACAGCAGTTTTTCCCGAAGCGAAAATTTGTCGGATACATTTAAGGCCAGTAAAAACGTATTCTGGTCTGAAGAGGAGATTAGCACAACTCTCTATTACAACTGGGACACAAAAAATTATCCATTCGATCGCCATGGATTGAAAATCACTCTTGAGGAAACACAGTTAGATGCTTCCACCTTCGTTCACGCCCCAGATTTTTCTGGCACAGGCTATCAGAAAGATATGGAGTTGGAAGGTTGGAAAATTATAGATTTTAAGATTGCTCAAGAGAATTTCCCTTATAGAACAAGCTTTGGTAGTCCGGGAATTAAAAAAGAAATAAACTCCCGGTCGCGCTTAATTATTTCAATTACAATCAACCGCGAGAGTAAAGTTAGCTTTTTTAAACTTGTGATGGGAGTTTATGCTGCTGTGGCACTCTCAATAATGGCATTGTTGCTGGATGAAGAATTAATGGGCATCCTTGTGGGTAATTTGTTTGCAGTTATCGTGAATCTGCAAGCAGCTACCTCAGATTTGGGTAGTAGCAATTCTGTCACCCTGATTGATTTCATCCACATCATCGCAATCATTTACATCTTCATAACAGCAATTGTGCTGGTCTACACTCGATTTTTAAGTGAAGCAGACCAGTCGGATTTGTCACGGTATTTAAGGCGCCGCCTTGCTGTTCCGATCCTGGCTGGATCATTTGTTGTTGTTAATATTGTTGTCATTTCTCATGCGGCGATCGTGGGTTAGATCAAAACGCCAGCACACAAAAGATTACGAAATAATTTAATTCTCGATTATTTAGCGCTCATGTGCTAACCTTGAGCAACAAGTTTATCGTCTTAAAAAAAAGATTCATCCCTAATAAAAACTGATCGTTACAAGTGCTAATTCTACTTTTCTACGCTGGAAATGACCTCTACGCGATCGACAGTTCGTACATTGTTGAGGTAATTCCACGAGTCAATCTCAGAAAGGTACAGCACGTACCAGAATACGTGGCTGGTTTGTTTAACTACCGGGGAGTTGTCTTGCCAGTGATCGATTTGTGCCATTTGATCCAAGGTACACCGAGCAGATCGCACCTTAGTACCCGCATTATGATCGTCAAATATCCCTGCCCAAACGAATCGATCCAATATTTAGGGCTGATGGCAGAGCGAGTTACGGAGACCCTCAGTATATCAAACCTAGATATTAGGGATTCCAGCATTCGGGTTGAGGAAGCACCCTACTTAAGTGGTACGATTGTCGATGAAAAACGGATTATTCAATGTGTCCAGCTTGAGCGACTTTTCAGCGATGAGCGACATAGTTACTTGCTGACGGGTGAAGAAGCCTAAGCTGTTACGCATTTAAATTGGAAATTCGGGACAGGCTAGAAGCCCGTCCCACAAGAGTTTTATTGATTTTTGACACACTGTTTAAATGTAGAACAGCCTAACCCAAAGGAGTGTTGATGAAGAATATGTTGAAGAAATCAGGAGGAAAAGCAATGGTTTAGCACAATCCTTTTTAAGGTTTTCATCGTACTTGTAATTATTTTTTTATCGCCAACATATATGTTGAACAAAATTACCCACCGTCTAATACTGGGTTTCTCGATTCCTATTCTTTTCCTGCTAGTTCTGGGAGTAATCCTGTATTCAAGCACTGCCCACTTGATCAAAGTGGAAGAAGACTCAAAGCAACTTTTCGACGCTTACGAAGATACGAATGAGTTTGCTTACGATGTCTCTAAAATCATTGGCAGTGTTCGAGGGTATGCACTCTATCCTGGAAGTCAGGATCACCGAAAGACTTACGATGAAGCTCGAGAAGCCATGTTTCAGAAGAAGCAAGATTTAGCAAAAATTACCGATTCGCAGGCTCGCACGGTGATTAACGAGATGATTCAGCTTGGTGAAGAGGACGATCGCATCGCAGCCGGTGTTTTTTCTCTCATTGATACCAACAAACTGGCCGAGGCAAAACAGGAACTTTCAAAG
The DNA here is from genome assembly GCF_036705045.1 of Microcoleus sp. BR0-C5. Taxonomy (NCBI): domain Bacteria; kingdom Bacillati; phylum Cyanobacteriota; class Cyanophyceae; order Oscillatoriales; family Microcoleaceae; genus Microcoleus; species Microcoleus sp. BR0-C5. Next base: position 18,600 of record NZ_JAUBTR010000097.1, on the reverse strand, counting down.
ACTCAGCTTGCTAAACTTGAAGACTTACGCACTCAAGCCACTAAAATCCTTGGGGCTCGACTCAATGAAAATCGACAAGAAAGCGAGCAAGCCAAGAATTTTGAGATTCTGGTGATTATTCTGGGAACGCTGGTGACCCTGCTGGCAACCGTGGCGATCGGCTTGTGGGTGGCTTTACCCATCCAGCGGCAGCTTCCAAGAGTGGTGCAAGCAGCAGAGCAGATTGCTGATGGAAATTTACAACAAACAATTGAGCCGAATCAAGATGGTAGCGAAATTGGGCAATTAATGACCGCGTTTCACTATATGTCTAAAAATCTGAACTCGCTAATTCTCCAGATGCAAAAGTCTGGAGTGCAGATTGGCACTTCCGCAACTCAGATTGCAGCAGCCGGTAAAGAGTTAGAAGCCACGGTTACAGAACAGCTTGCCTCAACTAATGAAGTGAGTGCAACCTCGCAGCAGATTGCCGCCACTTCTAGAGAGCTAGTCAAGGTGATGGACCAGGTTGAGGTGATGGCGCAGTCTACAGCAATTGCTGCTGGTGCCAGTCAAAATGACTTAAACCGGATGGAAACGGTGATGCGCCAACTTTCGGCTGCAACAACCTCGATCGCGACAAAACTTGGGGTGATGAATGAAAAGGCAAACAACATTAACAGTGTTGTGACGACCATTAATAAGGTTGCCGATCAGACCAACCTGCTGTCGCTAAATGCGGCAATCGAGGCAGAAAAAGCTGGAGAATACGGGGCGGGTTTCGCGGTTGTAGCACGGGAGATCCGCCGATTAGCTGACCAAACCGCCGTCGCCACTCTGGAAATTGCCCAGATGATCAAAGAGATGCAGTCGGCAGTTTCTACTGGCGTAATGGAAATGGATAAGTTTAATAAATCTGTCGTTGATAGCGTTGCCGATGTCAGCAAGATTAGCGATCAGATTGCTCAGGTAATTCAGCAGGTGCAAGGATTGAGCCCACGCTTTGAGCAGGTGAGCCACAGCATTGAGGAACAATCGATGGGATCGCAACAGATTAGTGAAGCGATGGGATACCTGAGTCAAGCATCTCAGCAGACGGTGGACGCTTTACGGGAGACGAACAGTGCTTTAGGGCAGCTTGATGGGGCGGCAAACGGATTACGATCAGAAATTGCTCGGTTCAAAACTGCATAGGCTTACCGATGGTACTATCTGCGATCGCGACATTACTGAGCCAAACTATAGGCTTAGACCCCGATTCAATTGGCTCCAACTGGATTGCCAGAGCAGCCGAGAATCGTCGAGTCGGCTGTAAATTGCCTGACCTGGACAGCTATTGGGCACGCTTAAAAACCTCCACTTCAGAATTACAGGAGCTGATCGAACTACTCATCGTGCCAGAGACTTGGTTTTTCAGGGATGGCAAACCGTTTGATTACCTTAAAACCTACGTCACCTCCGAATGGCTGGGGTCGCCAAACCGCAATCCGCTCCAACTGCTGAGTGTTCCATCCTCTACGGGCGAAGAACCTTACTCAATGGCGATCGCCCTACTAGAAGCCGGTCTGCTTCCGAAACAGTTCACGATCGATGCCATTGACATTAGTCATAGATCCCTGGCAAAGGCAAAGCGCGCAGTCTACACCAAAAACTCCTTTCGCGGCGATGCTTGGACAGGGCGAGATCGCTACTTTCAGCAAACGGCGGAGGGCTACGAACTATGCCAGCCCGTTAAGGGGCTCGTCAATTTTCAGCAGGGGAATGTAATGACCTCCCTGACGCTGATTCAAAAGAAATACGACATCATCTTCTGCCGCAACTTGTTGATATACCTGCAATCAGAAACCTGCTCGCAGGTATTAGCAGCGATCGATCGCCTACTCATACCAGGAGGGTTACTGTTTGTTGGAGCCTCTGACACTGGAAAAATTGTCGCAGACCAGTACGCCTCTGTCCGTGTGCCTTTCACATTTGCTTATCGAAAGTCGAAACCATCGCTTCCACAACTGGCACCCCTCAATATTACTCAACTCAGACAGGTGCCATCTCAACTAATAACTCCTCAAACCATTGCCAAGCAATCTTTAGGAGTGAAAAATTACTCGGCGCCAAACACTCAGCAAATCAAAGAATCCGATCCATCTGCGAGTTCAAAGGATTTAAGCCCTGAACCAACATCGTCTATTGATTTACAAACAGTGAAAAAGTTAGCGGATGACGGGCGATCTGCAGAAGCAATCACCCTTTGTAACTCGTATCTTGTCGATCATCCAACGAGTGCGGTTGCCTACACTCTCTTGGGAGAGCTGTATCAGGCCCACCAGCAGAATGCCCAAGCAGAGCGATGTTTTCAACGTGCTATATACTTGGAGCCAAGCTCTTATGAAGCGTTAGTTCACCTCGCCTTATTGAAGGAAAATCAAGGCGATACAGTAGGGGCAAAAATCATTCAGCAGCGAATTCAGCGCTTGCAGCACCGTCTCAAAACAGAAGCTTAGAAGGGGAAACCTGAATATGTTCAAAAATCTATCCATGCAGGCACGCCTCATCTTCGCGTTCATGTTCATGGGGCTTTTGGTGCTGATTGTGGCACTGGTAGGTCTGAGCGGCAGTTCTCGCTTGAGTAAGCACATCGACTCCCTAGCCAGCAATAGTGTACCCAGCATCTCCGGCTTGTGGAAAATTAACGAAGGAAAAACCCAGATCGAATCATCAGAACGGGGCTTGCTGAATATCAATCTAAACAAAGGTGCGCGGCAGGCAGAGATCGATCGCATGGATAACGCCTGGAAGCAAATTCAGGAAGGGTTTCAGCAGTACGAAGCGGCTCCTAAGTCTGACGCTGAACAGAAGGTATATAAAGACTTTTTGAATACGTGGGATGCGTGGAAGAAAGCCCATGAGGAATTTTTGAGGCGTAATCTCCAGTTCGAGAGACTGGGAGTTTTCAATCTATTTGAAAATTCAGCGGGGAATGCTGGTTTGGCGATCGGTGGCTACAAAGAGCTTGAGAAGCAAGTTCAGGTAAACCGTCAGCCCTTCACAGACGCCAGCAATAAACTTTTGGAGGTGTTGAAAATGAATCAGGATTCGACAGCGGAAACAGAACGTGTATCGGCGAAAGATGTTTCTCAAGTCGGATTTTGGGCATTTGTGGCAATCCTGATCGGTCCGGGAACTGCGCTGTTATTTGGAATTTTCTTTAGTAACACGATCGCCAAACCTTTAGGAGCCAAAATTGCAGGGGTAGTTGACATTGCCCAAAAGATTTCAGCAGGAGACTTAACCAGCCAAATTTCCCTCGCTGACCAGGAAGATGAAGTTGGTCAATTGCAGAATGCCTTTTACACCATGAATAAAGACCTGAATGCGCTAGTCAACCGCATTCAACAATCAGGTAATCAAATCACCAGTTCTGCCGACCAAATTACGGCGTCTGGAAGAAACCTGGAAGCAACGGTTACAGAACAGGTTGCTTCAACGAATGAAGTCAGTGCAACGGCTCATGAAATTGCCGCGACATCAAGAGAATTGGTGAAAACAATGGAGCAGGTTGCTGCAATGGCTGAACAGACAACAGTGGCAGCCGGTAACAGTAAAGACAATCTGAACCACATCGATTCTGTGATGCGCCAGTTGCTAGAAGCTACTCAGGTAATTTCCTCCAAGCTGGAAATCATGGACAAACGAGCCAATAACATCAGCAGAGTCGTGACAACCATCACGATTGTGGCAGATCAAACCAACTTGCTTTCGCTCAATGCAGCACTGGAAGCCGAGAGAGCCGGAGAATACGGCGCGGGCTTTTCGGTTGTGGCGCGGGAAATTCGACGCTTAGCCGATCAGACTGCTGTTGCCACTCTAGAAATTGAGCAGATGATTAAGGAGATGCAATCGGCAGTTTCTACCGGCGTGACAGAGATGGATAAGTTTACGAAGTCTGTTGTTGATAGCGTTGAGGATGTCAGCAAAATTAGCGAACAAATTGCCCAAGTCATTCAGCAGGTGCAGGGATTGACCCCACGCTTTGAGCAGGTGAGTCAAAGCGTCGATGAACAATCTCAGGGAGCGCAACAAATTAGCGAAGCGATGGAGCATCTGAGCCAAGCATCTCAGCAGACAGCAGGCTCGTTGCGAGAAACCAATCACGCCTTAGAAGAACTTGACGAAGCTACTCATAGCTTAAAGAGAGAGATTGCGCGATTCAAAGTGATGGCATAGAAATTGAAAATTGAGAAATTGAACAATGGAAAATTATTTGAATACGGTATCCATAACAGACGATTCGGAATTTGACCATCCAACCCTGAACGATTGCTGGAATCAAATTGGGGTGATGGGCGATCGCACCTGTGGCGAACTGAAGACGGTTATTCACTGCCGCAACTGCAAGGTTTACTCGGCGGCTGGACGCAGCTTGCTAGAGCGCAATGCTCCACCAGAATATCTCCAAGAATGGACAGACATCTTGTCAGAAGCTTCCACACAGCAAGTGGGAGTGGGAGAAGGGATGCTAGTTCGCGCCACAGATACCCTTTCTGTAATCATTTTTCGTCTCGGTAGTGAACGGTTAGCATTGCCAGTCAACATCTTGCAAGAAGTGACTCCCCCTTACATCATTCATGCCGTCCCTCACCGCACTAACTCTGTATTTTTGGGGTTGGTCAACATTCGCGGTGAAACACTTCTCTGTATTTCGCTCAGAGACTTACTCGGTCTAGAGCCTGTCGCCGAATCAGCAGATTTCTCGAATACGATTAATCCGCAACGGATGATTGTGGCTGGAAAGAATGAAAACAAGTGGGTGTTTCCAGTGGATGAGGTTCATGGAACTTACCGCTTTCATCTTAATGAGTTCAAAGATGCTCCTGTTGTCATTTCCAAAGCATCGGAAGCTTACACCAAAGGGGTCGTTACTTGGCAAGGCAAGAAGATCAACTTTTTGGACTCTGAACTATTCTTTTACACCCTAAGTCACAAGGTTTTTTGACAATGAGCGATGATTCTATGCTGGAGCTATTTAGACAAGAAGCTGAGACGCAGATTGCGATCCTGACTCAGGAACTATTGATATTGGAAGCCAACCCTCAATCTGAGGATGCACTGGAAGCGCTGATGCGGGCAGCTCACTCGATTAAAGGTGCCGCTCGAATTGTTTCTCTAGATGCCGTCACTACTCTGGCACACTGGATGGAAGATTGCTTTGTGGCAGCCCAGAGCCAGATCCTCACGTTAGGTTCCGACCAAATTGATGTGTTACTGCAAAGCGTTGATTTGCTTCAAGCGCTTAGTCAGGTAATGGCAGTCGATCTACTTGAATGGTTGGCCCAAACAACTGGAGAGTTTGAGAGGTGTTATGAGGCGATCGCGGCTCTGCTACCTCCAAATTTTAGCGATCGTCGATCGACATCCCTGGTTACATTCGATCAAAACTCAGCGTTGAGCCAAATCCCTGGTCAGGAAATTGCCACGGTCGATCCGAGCACCACCCCAACCGATCGGGTGGTGCAAGTCTCGGCAGAAAATTTGAAACCAGCGCTGAGCCAAAGCCCACGGGGGGAAATTGCCACGGTCGATCCGATCGCCACCCCAACGGATCGGGTGGTGCGAGTCTCGGCAGAAAATTTGAACCGGATTATGGGGTTGGCGGGTGAATCGCTGGTTGAGGCAAATTGGCTGCAACCCTTTGCCGATTCCTTTACCGCCCTCAAATCTCGTCAATTAGAGCTTTCTAGACTTCTAGAAACGATCCATACTGCGTTAGCGAACAGTCCAACTAATTCAGAAAGCCTGCAAGTTCTGGATACAGCTCGACGTAAAGCACAAGAATGTCGGGAAATGCTCACGGATCGCTTGGGTGAACTGGAACTATATGCTCGTCGCACAACCAACTTGAGCGATCGGCTTTACCGGGAAGTGATTGCCTCCCATATGCGTCCATTTGTTGATGGAGTACAAAGCTTTCCTCGCATGGTTCGTGACCTAGCACGAGGATTGAATAAGCAGGTCAAGCTAGAGATTGTCGGTCAGTCAACCCCAGTCGATCGTGACATCCTCAAGAAACTGGAAGCACCCCTGACTCACATGATTCGTAATGCGATCGATCACGGGATTGAATCGCCCCAAGAGCGAGAGGCAGCAGGCAAACCGATGGAGGGAACAGTTCGTCTAGAATCATTTCATCGTGGCGGTATGCTGGCAATTACCATTTCCGATGACGGAAGAGGAATTGATATCGATCGGATGCGCCAAAAGATTATCGATCGGAATTTAGGTTCACCCAAAACGGCTGCTCAACTTAGCGAAGCTGAAATCATCGAGTTTCTGTTTCTACCTGGATTTTCTACAGCCGAACAAGTGACTGAAATTTCAGGACGTGGTGTGGGATTAGATATTGTCAAAAGTATGGTGCAAGAGGTTGGTGGAACGATTCGCGCCACATCTCAATTCCGAAAGGGTACTAATTTTCACTTTCAACTTCCCCTCACGCTCTCGGTTGTCAGGACGCTAATTGTCGAGATTTCTGGTGAACCTTATGCCTTTCCCCTGGCACGAGTGGGTCAGATTGTCAAACTCGACAAATCGGACATTTATGTTGTGGAAGGTCGCCAATATTTCACTAAAGATGGTCAAAATATCGGGTTGATTGCCGCTCACCATGTTCTGGATTTACCGGAGGCTTTATCTTCCGATGATGCGATCTGTGTAGTTGTGATCAGCGATCAATCCAACGCTTATGGCTTGGTTATAGACCAGTTCTTAGGTGAACGGGATTTAGTGGTGCGTCCACTCGATCCGCGTTTGGGTAAAGTTCGGGATATTAGTGCTTCTGCTCTAATGGATGATGGCTTGCCTGTTTTAATTATGGATGTTTCTGATTTGGTGCAATCCATTGACAACATGCTCAACAGTGGTCAGGTGAGACCTGTTGATGTCAACAAAGCCAAAAAACCAAAAGGCAACGATCGCCAACGCATTTTAGTTGTGGATGATTCCATTACTGTGCGCGAAATGACCCGAAAGCTGCTGCAAAATCGAGGCTACGATGTGGATGTTGCCGTAAACGGAATGGATGCTTGGATAGCGATTCGGAGCAATCATTACGACCTTGTATTGAGCGACATCGATATGCCTCGCATGAATGGAATTGAACTTGTCAAACAAATCAAAGACCATCCCACATTCAAGTTGCTGCCGGTGATTATCGTGTCCTACCGGGATGGCGAATCCGATCGGATTCTGGGCATGGAAGCTGGGGCAGACTATTACATCACCAAAAGCAGCTTCCATGACGACACATTAGTCAACGCGATCGTCGATCTGATTGGACAATAGCCATTTCACCAGAGTTAGCTAAAAAAAAAGGGTAAGTTAAAAATTATGATTTCCCTACGGAAAGATTTACAGTGGATACATCCACCATCAAATAATGCCTGTAGTTAGAATGAGAATTGCGATTGTCAATGATATGGCTATGGCAGTGGAAGCCCTCAAGCGAGTGCTGCTAAGCGTTCCAGGTTATGAAGTGGCATGGATTGCACGGGATGGTGCAGATGCGGTTGCCCACTGCGCCAAAGACACCCCCGACTTAATTTTGATGGATCTATTCATGCCAATCATGGACGGTGTGGAAGCCACCAGCCAGATCATGAAACAGTCTCCCTGTGTGATCCTGATTGTGACGGCAAGCGTGGGAAAGAATGCCGGGAAGGTGTTTGAGGCAATGGGGCATGGTGCCCGTGATGCAGTGAACACTCCCGTCTTAGGAATCTCAGGAAGTCCAGAGTCGGCCCAACCGCTACTGACAAAAATTGCGACTCTTAGTAAGCTAATTGGCAAATCATCTCCATCCTCAACTCCAAAAACCCAAACTTCAAAATTTACTTCATTCTCCACACCTTCGAGCCTGCTCCCTCCCCTAGTGGCGATCGGCTCCTCAACAGGTGGTCCCAAAGCTCTAGGCACCATTCTCTCCCGCCTACCAGCAAACTTTGGTGCGGCCATTGCGATTATTCAACATGTCGATATGCAGTTTTCGGCGGGGCTGGTGGATTGGCTGAATCAACAAACACCCTTGACAGTGAAAGTAGCTAAAATTGGCGATCGGCTGGAGAAAGGTATTGTCTTAGTTGCAGGTACAAATGATCACCTCAGTCTTCGTTCTGATTTCACTGTGCACTACACAAAAGAACCGATTGACTATCCCTACCGCCCATCAGTAAATGTGTTCTTTAAGAGTCTTGCCCAATACTGGAACCACAAGGAAACCGCCGTGTTACTGACTGGGATGGGACAAGACGGTGCAGAGGGAATGAGCCTTTTGCGATCGCGGGGATGGCACACAATCGCTCAGGATGAGAAAAGTTGTGTGGTATATGGAATGCCCAAAGCGGCAGTTCAGCTAAATGCAGCGGTTGAAGTTCTACCTCCTGAAGCGATCGCCGATCGGTTAGTTCAGCGAGTCCTGTTCAAATAACTCGGTATTCTCAATGTGAACCATGATGAAGCCAAGAGAAAGAAGTAGATGAGTGATACAATTTTGGTAAACTAGACAATCAACTGTAAAGTCACCACTTCCTTTTTACCAAAAACGATCGGAGGTTTTTTCTCAATAGTTTTATGAGAGCATTGCTTAAATAGAATATCAAAGAACACTCGCTTACTGAAGTCCCCCGAGTCGCTTAAATTCCAGCCGGAAAGAAACGTAAGTTTTCCGCATCCCGTTTATTTTGTATAATAAAATAGTTATCCAGCGAGAGAAAAAAACAATGGCTGTAAACCAGGCAGACATCGATATTGCCCCCTTGATCGACTACGGCCTGATCGACCCCACCGCTACGCCAGAGCAAGTAGAATACTGTTGCCAACAAGCAGAGAGATTTGGGTTTGTCACAGTTTGCGTGTATCCCGCCTACGTCAGACAAGCAGTTGAGCTGCTGCACGGCAAACGTCCCAAAGTCTGTACAGTTATAGGTTTTCCCACCGGTGCTTCGACTTCAACGGTGAAAATTTACGAAGCTCTAGAAGCAGCAGATAATGGAGCCGTAGAGTTAGATGTCTCCGTTAACTTAGGATTGTTGAAAGCTGGAAGAATCGACGAATTCCACCGGGAATTAGCCCAAATTTGCGAAGAAACCAATCTCACCATTAAAGCAATTATCGAAAGTTCGCTCCTTTCCGATGCCGAAAAACAATTAGCGGCTGAGATTTGTATGGAAGCTGGTGCTGCCTACATCAAAACCAACACTGGCTTTTTTGGCCCGGCGAAAGTTGACGATGTGCGACTGCTGAAGGAAGTTACGAAGGGACGGATTGGGATTAAAGCGGCCGGCGGAATTCGTACTCATGAACAAGCTTTAGATTTGATCGTCGCTGGGGCCACTCGTTTGGGGACTTCTCGTGGCCCCGAATTACTCCGCCAGCGCGATAATTTAGATAATCGTTGACAGTTGACTGTTGACTGTTGACAGTTGACAGTTAACTGTTAACTGTTTGTTGGCTGTTGACTGTTGACTTGTATTCATTGATCATTAATCAATTGTTTATCATCTATTGTTTAAAGGAGTTAATATGGAGAACTTCCCACAGCTACAAGTTTATCAATTAGCCGAAAAAATCTCAAACGAAATATGGTTTATTGTTAAATAATGGGACTACTTTACGAAGGATACGAGGGACTAAAAAATCGTGAGAGTGGCTGATAATGTTGGTGCTAATATTGGCGTGGCGAAGGACATGGACGCCATAGTTATCAAAATAATCAGCGTTCCGTAAAAATTGCCAGAGGTTCATTAAGCTAAACAAGAGACTGGTTAAGAATTGCTTATGCTCGTAATCTTTTAACTCAAGAACAGAGCGATGGATTGCATCCGTTATTGAATGAACTTTCATCAAAACTTAATGCCTATCTTAAGTCACTAAAACAAAAAGCTAAAGGTTAACAGCCAACAGCCAACAGTTAACGGTTAACAGCCAACAGTTAACAGTCAACAGTCAACAGTCAACTAACAAATGATTAGAACTTACAAAGCAACTGGAATCAATCTTAAGAGTGCGCCGATGGGCGAGTCAGATCGAGTGCTGACAATTTTGACGCGGGAATTCGGCTTAATTCGAGCCGTAGCACCGGGTGTTCGCAAACACCGATCGACCATTGGCGGTAGAAGCGAATTATTTGTTATCAACGAATTGCTAATTGCCAAAGGCCGATCGCTCGACAAAATTACCCAAGCCGACACGGTACAATCCCATCCGGGTTTGAGCCGCAACCTAGGGAAACTCGCAGCCGCGCAATATTTGGCCGAATTGGCGATCGCCAGCGCCCTTTCCGATGAGCCCCAAGAAGAACTCTTTTGGTTGCTGGGCGAACATTTGAGCCGTTTGGAACGTTTGTCCGATCGCACAGAAATCGAATCCGCCGCCGTACTGATTGCTCACCTCGCCCACGGCATTTTTCACTTGCTAGCCTTAGCCGGCCTCGCGCCCCAAGTCCAAGTTTGCTGCGCCACCAGAGGGCGGCTCATCCCAAATTTCACCGATCCGAACTGGCAAACCGGGTTTAGTATACCCTCTGGGGGAACCTTCAGCTTGTCCGAGCTAGCTAACCTAGAGGCAGAACTCTCTTCAGAAATTGGTAGCTTGTACAAATCCGCCTCCCGTTCCCGGCAAACGAATGGCAGCAAACACTTGACAAATTTCGAGATAAATGCTAAGGAATTAGCAGCGCTGCAACAGTTGGCTAGTCCAGAACTAGGAGAGGGGATTGCCGATCGAACAACTTGGGTATCTGTCGAAAATATTTTGCGACAATATGCCCAGTATCATTTAGGTTGCACGATTCGATCGGGAAGCTCGATCGACACCTACCTAGAGAGTTTTGAGTTTTAAATTTTGAGTGTCGATTTAAATAGGTGAAGGGGCGATCGTACATCGCACCCCCAGCCGGCGGGATACCCGAACCTGCCGGCCATTTCAGGTAAATTCTCAAGGTTGTTGCGACATCAGATAATAGATAGAGATAAAGTTACGAGATTATTAATAAACTTAGGGGTTAACCCCTCAATTTGAAATTCACATCCCCCCAACCTCCACCATCCCAGGTGATCCACCCCAAATCCTATGATGCGACTGTCCGATTCTGATTTGACAATATCTGTGTTAGCTGTGACCCACCACAAAATGGAAGAACGAGAAAATTTTCCAGATTTTGACTCTTATCCCGTCTCCGCCGATCGACAATGGAGCAACGTCCCAGACCCAGAAATGGATAAATATCCCACAACTCCCGAAACAGAGTCAAGCAACGGCAAAAGCCAACAACCCGAATCAATCCCCCCGCTGGCAACAGCAGACCCAGCAGCCGGGAACTCGGAAGCAGTAGCCGAAATTCCCGAAAAAGAAACGGGATTTCTGCCAGTGCTCAAAAACCCAAATTTTCTAGCATTGTGGAGTGGGCAAGTTTTTTCCCAACTAGCAGATAAAGTTTATCTCGTACTGACGATCGCCCTCGTAGCCAGCCGCTTTCAAGCGCCAGATCAAACCATCAGCAGGTGGGTATCGGCAATCATGATCGCCTTTACCATTCCCGCAGTGCTGTTCGGGGCCGCCGCGGGCGTGTATGTCGATCGCTGGTCGAAAAAAGCAGTGCTCGTCGCCACAAACCTGCTGCGGGGAGGCTTTGTTTTAACATTGCCCGTGCTGCTGTGGCTCTCTGACGGGTGGGAACTCGGTCAACTACCACTCGGATTCTGCTTGCTGCTGCTAGTGACATTCCTAGTCTCGACTCTAACTCAATTTTTCGCCCCAGCAGAACAGTCAGTGATTCCCCTAATTGTGGAACGCCGCCACCTGCTATCAGCCAACTCCCTCTACACCACAACCATGATGGGTTCGGTGATTATTGGCTTCGCAGTCGGAGAACCCTTACTAGCTTTAGCCGACACCCTATTTACCAACCTCGGCGGCGGACTCGGCATCGGCAAAGAATTAGTAGTAGGGGGAAGTTACGCCTTCGCCGGAGTGCTCTTGCTGTCGATGAAAACAGGCGAAAAAAACGATGCCGAACACGAACCGCCACATCCCCTAGCAGATTTGCGAGATGGTTTGCGTTACATCAACGATCAACCGAAAGTCCGCAATGCTTTAATTCAACTAATTATTCTATTTTCCATTTTTGCAGCCTTAGCAGTTCTAGCAGTTCGGCTGGCAGAAATCCTCCCCGGTATGAAAGCATCACAATTTGGCTTTTTGCTGGCTGCGGTAGGCGTTGGCATGGCTGCTGGGGCGACGACAGTTGGCTATCTCGGCCACAAATTTTCTCACTCCCAACTGAGTTTAATCGGCTCGATTGGGATGGCACTTGCTCTGATGGCCCTTTCTGCATTTACACACCATTTGTGGCTCTCGGTGCTGTTCATTACTCTGTTGGGTTTATTTGCCTCATTGGTGGGAGTGCCGATGCAGACTACAATTCAAGCAGAAACCCCAGAAGAAATGCGGGGAAAAGTCTTCGGGCTGCAAAACAATGCCACTAATATCGCTTTGAGTTTACCGTTGGCTTTGGCCGGGGTAGCAGAAACATTTCTGGGTTTGCCGACAGTATTTTTGGGTTTAGCAGGATTAGCGATGGCTGGTGGTGTCTTAACCTGGTATATTTTCCGTAGCACTAATAGCAAAGTCGATCGAATCTAAAAAATAACAAACTCTGATTTACTGGAATGCACATCGCTTGGCTAGGAAAAAAATCACCTTTTTGCGGTAACGTCACTTACTCCAGGGAAGTCACCAACGCACTATTAGACCGGGGATACCAGGTCAGTTTCCTGCACTTTGCCCAAGAGGCGGACTCACTGGACAGGAACAATACGGGGTGGAGTATGGCAAATGGTTCATGGGGAAAGGGAATTACTCAAACCTCATATACCACTTCGCTTTCGTCCGCCAGTTGCAACGAAGTCTCTTTACCCTGTCACTACAAATCGCAAATTTATACGATTCCCACTCTCAAGTCCCGCACAGTGCTGATGAAATCTCTGCGGCGGCTGAAACCCGATGTGGTTCACGCTTCCCTGACGCTTTCACCTCTAGACTTTTTGCTGCCGGAAATTTGTCAAGAATTGAATTTGCCTCTGGTGGCGACTTTTCACCCGCCGTTCGATCGCAAATTGCGGAATTTGACATCGGGAACCCAACACCTGATGTATCAACTGTACGCTCCGTTTTTGGCGAACTACGACTCGACGATCGTTTTTTCTCAGATTCAGCGGGATATATTGGTGAAGTTGGGAGTGCCACAGGAACGGGTGGCTGTGATTCCCAACGGCGTGGATGCTGTTAAATATTCTCCAGGGCCTTCGGGGTTGAAGTCGGAATTAAAAGCCGATCGAATTTTTGTTTACCAAGGCCGCATTGCCCAGGAGAAAAATGTCGAGTCGATGCTCAAGGCCTGGAAACACTGTAATTTTGGCCCTGGGAACGTATTGGCGATCGTAGGCGACGGGCCCCTAGCAGCCTCGCTGCAACTGTTTTACGGCGAAGATGATGGCATTGTGTGGCTCGGATTTGTTGCCGAGGAGGAACGCCGGATCGAAATTCTGCGCGGGGCAGACGTATTTATTTTGCCTTCTTTGGTGGAGGGACTGTCGCTGTCGCTGCTGGAAGCGATGGCCTGCGGTTTAGCTTGTTTGGCAACCGATGCCGGTGCTGACGGCGAGGCATTGGAGGAAGGCGCGGGGATAGTTTTGAACACTCAGCGGGTACGGAGTCAGTTGCAAACCTTGCTGCCGCTGTTTTGCGACCATCCTGAGTTGGGAATGCTGCTTGGTCAAAAAGCACGCCAACGAGCGCTCGATCGGTACACTCTCAGTCAGAATATTAGTGAGTTGGAAAAGCTGTACTCTGAGGTTTTGCAAAAGCAGCGCGTACCACTTCGCGGTTTAGCATGATTCAGCAGGAAGAAGGAACTCCGAATTAGTTGAAATTAATCCCTGTATCCGTGTCACAATCCGTGTCGTGCCTTCCTTCTTCCTTTGCAAATGACTTACAAAAATCCCGCTCCTACAGTTGATATTATCATCGAATTAGCCGATCGCCCCCATCGGCCGATCATACTCATCGAACGCCGCAATATTCCCTACGGCTGGGCAATTCCCGGCGGTTTTGTCGATTACGGGGAAGCGGTAGAAACGGCGGCAAAACGCGAAGCTTTAGAAGAAACAAGTTTGAATGTAGAATTAATTGAGCAATTTTACGTTTATTCTGACCCAAATCGCGACGCCCGCGAACACACTATCAGTATTGTATTTTTGGCTTCTGCAACGGGGGAACCTCAAGCCGCCGACGATGCTAAAACTTTACAGATTTTTGAATCTTGGCAGATTCCCCATCAATTATGTTTCGATCACGATCGCATTTTGCGCGATTATTGGCGTTACCGTCATTATGGATTGCGGCCGCGTTTGTAGGAGGGGAGTTTTTGTTTCGTTCATCTCACATATTGTACAAATGTCAGGAACAGGCTTTTCGGCCTGTTCCACAAAAAAAACTCAATCTTCTTGCACCAATGTCAGGAACAGGCTTTTCGGCCTGTTCCACAAAAAAAACTCAATCTTTTTGCACCAATGTCAGGAACAGGCTTTTCGGCCTGTTCCACAAAAAAAACTCAATCTTCTTGTGGAATGGGCTTCTAGCCCGTTAAGCGAGAATGTTGCAGCATCTGAGTTCATTAAACTAAATTCTATGGCAAACTTGACAATATTAGGCGGAGGTGCTTGGGGTTCTGCCTTGGCAAATCTGGGAGACAAAAAAGGCGATCGAGTTAATTTGTGGTCGCGTAGCAGTTCTTTTAGTCTAGAATCAGTTATAACTGGTGCAGATGTTGTTGTTTCGGCAGTTTCCATGAAAGGAGTTGGAGCAACGGTCGATCGACTTTTGGCTTTAGAGTTAAGTCCCAGTACAATTATAGTTACTGTCACCAAAGGTTTAGACCCCGCGAGTACGCGCACTCCGTCTCAAATTTGGCAAAATGCCTTTCCTAACAATTCAATTGTGGTACTTTCGGGCCCTAATCTTTCCGAGGAAATTCAGCAGGGATTGCCGGCTGCAACGGTAGCGGCGAGTTTGGATTTAGCGGCGGCCAAACAAGTGCAAAATATTTACAGTTCTGATATTTTTCGGGTTTATGTGAATGAAGACCCGCTGGGGACTGAGTTAGGTGGAACTTTGAAAAACGTATTTGCGATCGCCGCTGGTGTTTGCGACGGTTTACAATTAGGAACTAATGCTAAATCTGCTTTGCTGACTCGCGCTTTGCCGGAAATGATTCGGGTAGGTTCTCGTTTGGGAGCTCGCGCCGAAACTTTTTACGGTTTGTCTGGTTTGGGAGATTTGCTTGCTACTTGCAACAGTCCTTTGTCGCGCAATTATCGGGTTGGTTTTGGGTTAGCTGAAGGCAAATCTTTAGAGCAAATTTTGCACGAATTGCAGAGCACTGCTGAGGGTGTTAATACTACTAATGTGTTGATTGATTTGGCTAATCAACGCGGCATTGAAGTTCCTGTTTCTCGTCAAGTTTATCGCTTATTAAATAGTGAAATTACTCCTGAACACGCTGTTTTATCGCTGATGGAACGCACTTTAAAGCCGGAGTGAGTAAGTTTTTTAGCATTAAAATTTAAGCTTTTGGGCGGGCAAGATGCCCACCCCACAAGAGTTGGGAAAAATAGGATAAATACTATCTATTTACCGCCGTAATAAAAGGCAATTTCTTTCTCTTTCAGCGGTGCGAAGTTGGCCGCAACCAACATTTTATCGAGTTCCTCTTGTCCGATGTGTTTGACACCGATTCGGACAATGCGCGATCGCATTGTATTTGACACGCCACTGCGCTGTCTGCCAGCTTCTAATCCCATCACTTGCTCGTAGAGGTCTAATTTTGCCTTGGGAATCGGAGTGCCGTCAAAGTCCATTCCAGAGGCGATCGCCACATCGATCGCATCTGCACCAGTTGTAGATTGAGCCGCTGAGTTTGTTTCTGAAGACATTGTGCAAATTACATAAAAAGGACGATCGTCATTAAAAGTAGTTTAGTCCTAAAAGTGCCAAAAGTGAAATAAACTAAACATATTCGATTAAGGACTATTGGACTGAGATATTACACCAATGTCAGCAACAGGCAAGATGCCTGTTCCACAAGAAAATTAATTCTTTGTGGAACAGGCATCTTGCCTGTTCAGAAAAGGCTTATGGAAATTGGTGCAAGATATCACTTTAACACAAGGGCGATCGCACTTAGCATTTCTTCAAACAACGGATTACCAAAACTCATCAATTGCAGTGAAGCCTTTTCCTCAAAGATATCCGGGTAAAATGTGATAGAATAATCGCGACTTTTATAGTTAAGCTGCCAAGTGCGATTTTTACAGCGATCGAAGATAGCGCCAATCTGCTTTAAAATCAAAGAATTGACAAACAAATCTTCGATGGTTTCAGGAAACAGAGAAGTCGGCTGCAGAGGTTGACGGATTTCTTGCAAGTCTGATTCTACATCCATCGCTACCATTTCATCGAGGGCCGGGCCCGGAGGCGGCGCGTCTAAAATTCGATCGAACTCTCCCAACAAAACGCCCTCTTCTTCGGGATCTGCACTCATCACAGCCTGTTCGATGAAAGTGGGAACTGTTGCCAGAATCGGTTGCAAATTACCGACTACGGTTTGAAAAGCATCAATGCGATCGCGCAATTTCTTGTAAACCTTCGCCTCTACCGTTCCGTCGTAATAAAAATTGTGTATTCTTACAGTATCATAAATCTGCCCGATGCGATCAAGCCGGCCAATGCGTTGTTCGACTCGCATGGGATTCCAAGGCATATCGTAGTTGATTAAAACACCGCAAGTTTGCAAATTTAGCCCTTCTGATGCGGATTCAGTACACAGTAAAATTTTGATAATTCCTTCTCGGAATTGGGTTTTGATTTGTTCTTTCGGAAAAGTTCGCCATTGTCCATTTTGATACAATTCTCCGCCGCGCCCAGAATAGCAAGCAATCTGAGTACCATATAATTGTTGTAAAGCAGTTCTGAGATAGTCCATTGTGTCGGTGTATTGCGTGAAGACGATCGCACTTTCGCGCTGGATTAGTTCTTGACGCAAAATTGTGATAAAATGCGAAAGCTTGCTATCTTCGCCAGTATTCTCGAATTGATACAGTAAATCTTCTAAATATTTAATCTCTTCAGGATCGGCTGGTTCAAAATAAGATTCCATTCCTTCCAAAATCACATCATCGGCATCATCTAAATCGTGAAAATCATCCTCAGTAATGCTAATTCCTTCGAGGCGGCGCTGTAAGGATTCGCGGATGGCGTAAAAGGAACTTGTCAGGCGTTTGCGGTAAAGAGTCATCAAAAATCCTAACGCTTTGCGGTTGTCTTTTTGCGCTAGATTGTAAAAGTGCCGCACGTAATTGCTGACGGCGAGATAAAGCGGCACTTCGCGGTTATTTTCTAAAGTAATCGCATTGTCTCTGACGGCGCGGTGGGGAATATCGCGATCCAACAATCCCCGCTGATAGTATTGGCGCAAGGTGTCGCGAGTGTGGCGAAACATCAAATCTTTGAGGGGAGTATTAACTGTCAAATATTGGCGGGAAGCGGCGATAAAATCCGTGTCTTCAGCAACTTGTTTTGGGTTGACTCGCTGGTTTTTTTCCCAGACATCGCGCAACTTATAATATAGCAATCGATCGCCCTTTTGGAGATATTGCTGCAACCGATTACAGGGCGAACCCCCTTGCTGGAAGTAATCCACAGACATCTGCTGCCAAAAATTCAAGGTTTGGCGATCGGGCTTTTCCGACAATGTGCTAAAATAATTGCAGAAATTCTCACCATAAGACCAATGTCCTCGCATTCCCAGAAGTTGCAATAAATCGAAAACTTCGATCGCGTCAATCTGCATCGGCGTGGCGGATAATAATAAAAGCGATCGGCTTTTTTCTTTCAATTGCTGCATTAACTGTAACAACCGATTCGGAGTTTCCTTGCGGTTTTGCGGGCTTTGGCGGCGGGCGTGATGCGCTTCATCCAGAATCACCAAATCCCACGGTTGCGCGTCTAAAAGCTGTTTTGTACGATCGCTCCGACGGACTAAATGAGATGATGCTAAAATTAGATTTTGGGAATTCCAAATATTTTCTTCCCCTGACAGACTCCTCTCCCCATACGGATTTTTTAATTCACCTTTGCTATAACTCCAAAAGTGCAAATTAAATTTTTCGCGCAATTCTTCATGCCATTGCGGCTGAATGCTAGCAGGTGCTAAAATTAACACACGTTTGACTTTTTGGCTGACGAGTAAGTAACGCAGAATTAACCCAGTTTCGATAGTTTTCCCCAATCCAACCTCATCCGCAATCAGGAAACTTTTCGGGAAATTGGCCGCAACTCTACGCAATATCTTAATCTGATGCGGCCAAGGTGCGATCGGAATTGATTTCAAACAATAATCGAGACAACTCGGCGAAGCGTACAAATTGAGAAGCGGTTCAAATTTAGCATAATCTTGGGATAGTTCAGGGCAGGGCGGGCACGGGGGCACCGCCCCTACAAAACCTTCCGTAGGGG
>NZ_JAUBTR010000096.1:0-21592 GCF_036705045.1 Microcoleus sp. BR0-C5 | reverse complement strand
CGAGGACTGAGGAGAAGTACCCCAGAGAGAGACGGCTCTCTACTCATCAAATGCGACTTTGCACGTCGCGCTTCACCGCACACGGCTCCTGAGTGATGTAATCCTGGTTATGGATACAGTACGATCAAATCATGATCTGATTGCTACGGCAAGATAGTTTTCCTTTTACCCCTACATCCCACCATCAGATTTTTTCTGTGGCATTAGGCTTTTAGAGGGCTACTTAGTCTCTATCTTTTACATCGCCCGGCGCTGTCAGCATATCTCTGTCATTACAACAGGGCATTGGCTTCTGCAACCATCCCACACACTCACAGTTTACGGCTAGCAACCTACTTATCTTTAAGGGCTGTGAGAGCTTTACTTCGTTCCGATTACACATTGGTTGAACATGACAGCGTAATGCTTTCCACCGGGTTTTTTGGGCAGTGCTGATAAGTCAATCCGATAATTGCTTATGCCCTATCCTTGCCTTTTGGCTTGGTCAGTCAGCCGTTTGACCATCTATCATAACGGTGGTTCAGACACATTTTTGCTTTCGCTACGCATAAGTTCTGGCTCGACAGCTACCCCATTCGGCTAAGAGTCTTTCTGCCTTTTATCCCCGCTTTATCCTGTTAGTTGCTACCCAACAAAATAGGGGATATGCTTTTACCGCTGCACCTGCGGACTGGGACTTGACTTAATGCCTCACCCAGAAGTGTAATCAGTTATCACTGACTCCTCGGAGTCAGGCTAACCGTCCCTGGATAGGAGTACCTATCCATTTAGGTTAAACGAATCGCACACCGGAATTGATATTAGGGGGCGATCGCCTAGGAGTCAATGGAAAATTTTCCATTGACTTCTGTTGTACGCACAGCTAAAAGTATGTTATGGATTATACTTAAACCACTTTTTACCCTCGTCCTAGACGAACGCTTCGCTTCGCAAATCTCTGTAGTATACTTGTGCTATCCTAACAATTAGCTTGAAAACAAAGTTTCTTAATGTCAGCTAAAGATTTCTTTCACAATACAGTTAAAACATCTCTCGAAAAAGATGGGTGGACAATTACAGACGATCCTCTATTTATTCAAGCTGAGGATATTGATTTTTACATAGACTTAGCAGCAGAGAGAATCCTAGCTGCTGAAAAAACTGGTCAAAAGATAGCAGTAGAGGTAAAATCTTTTCTAGGAGCGTCAGACGTGACTGAGTTTCACATAGCACTTGGTCAATGCCTCAACTACCGTTCAGCCTTGAGATTGACAGAGCCAGAGAGAACTTTGTATTTAGCAATTACAGTTGATATTTACGATGAATTTTTTAGTCGTAAATTTATTCAAAGAGTAATTGCAGAACATCAACTCAAATTGCTTATTTTTAACCCCGAACGAGAGGATATTGTTCTATGGAAGGAATGAATTACCGTGAAGTAGTGCAAACAATTCTTAAAAGTCATGCCAAAAATCGGTCAAATAGCCAGACTGAAGTCCAACTGATATTTGATACGGAACGCGATCGCTATCAAGTTCTTAATATTGGTTGGCAAGATTTAACACGAGTATTTGGATGTATCATTTACGTGGAAATTAAAGATGGCAAAATTTGGATCGAACGGGATGGTACAGAAGTCGGAGTTGCTAACGAATTAGTAGAAGCTGGAGTTCCTAAGCTAGATATAGTTTTAGCGTTTAAAGCTCCCTATAAACGAAAATTTACTGAGTTTGCTGTCAGTTGAAAATGGGAGCGATCGCATTTAGTCATTTTGATAAATATCCCTCTTTACTCTCCTATTAAACATTTGCCACTGATTCGTCACAGTTTATGTTTGTTCGCTCAGCAATTTTTCTTTCAACTCCTGACATTCTTGGGCTAATGGGATGCCTAATTCTGTAGCAATGGATAAGGCATAATCGCAAGTCTCAATAGCTAGAGGGATGTAGCCTAAATCCGCTGACTCATTTTAGCGATCGCTATCTTAATCCGCTCTGTTGCCTCGCTGGTCCAGGTACTAACCCCACTGATGTTACAACAAAGGTCAGGTTCTTCTAAAAAATAGCACCTGCTAACAAAAAGCATGAGTTGCATCCTCCACACAGAGGGTGCAACTTTTTGTGAGAAAGAACAGCTCACGATTGTTACTGAAAGCCACAAAAATCTTTATATTTTAACCCTTCTGTTTCCTAATATTTCCTAATATTCCCTAATATTCCCTAATATCTCCTACTTCTCCCTAATATTTCCTAAATTTTCCTCCAAATTTCACAAATCTTAATTAAGTTAAATTAAATTTCGCTGCTTTTAAATAGATTTTTTGTACTCCAACACCTCTTAAATCCTCCTAGTTAGTGCGCCAGTCGCATAGCAAGCCATGTCAAATAGACGTTATAGGGGGGTAAAAATGAGTAAATCGCCCAAATCGCCCAATTGTCAGAATTTGTGCAAAAGGCAACGACATATATTCGCTTCAGCACAAGTAGCTGACGAATACCTTTCCTCTGGCTACCGCCAGTAAGCAGGACGATCGCTTACTCTTAAAATTGACCAAATGCCACAAAAACACTACACGCCCACTCAAATATCGCATCCAACCAATGCTACTGCCCCTGAAGCGAATGCGATCGCCCTGCCTGACAATTGGGCGCAACCGGATTTTAACTTTGGGGATGCAGTGACAGACAATGAAGAATCTTATATCGTCATAGGTTTGGCAATGGACACACACTTGGACATTTGGAAATACTTGTGTCGCACCCCGAACAATACAGAGCGATTCTTCTGGGAATATCAACTCAGACTTGCTTAAACTTCCAGCACGAAATATTAAGACTTTGTTGAGCGACGGCGATCGCAAACCAGAAACCGTCCTCAACAACAAAGTACGATTGGCTGCAAACCATACTCAACAATGATGCACTTTGCCAACTTTCAAACAACAACATAGTCAAAGGCTACAAGCAATCCAATCCGCAGTATTCACCCTCCCATCAGCCATTTGGATGATAAAAACTGCTCCGGTCACTTCTCACTAATGCGACTTGTGACCGAACAAAACATAAACCGAAAGAAACAGCCTCATCTCCAACAGAATTGCTGAAAATTGAATCAATAAAAGCAATGGATGAATTACGGCGCAAACCTTGCCATCAAGGTTCAGGAATTTGTAATGAGCATCGGTTGCTCAGCATTAAGTTAACTTGATGCCAACAACCGCTTTGACCTAATCCCTTGCTGTTTAACTTGGCCTTAATAAACCATTAGTTAGCCCTAGAAAATTGATGTGCTTACAACTGCAAGTTTCCCCAAAAACAACCTTTCCAAACCCAACGGAAAGACTGAAGTAGTCCGAGTGCGCCTAACCACCTTTGAAAAGGCAGATTTAGTGAAGCGTGCCGCAGAAGCAGGTGAAAAAAACCTGTCTGACTACTTGCGCAAACGCGCTTTTAGCCCTAACCGCACAGTCCCCGCTATCAATGAAGGAACTTGTGTCCAACTGCGAAAAATGAGCGCGCACATTTGCCAAATGACCAAAGGTGTAGAGACAGCAGTAAAAGCAGGGCAGTTACCCAAACAAAGTCTAGAAATTCTGCAAAAATTCAGCAGAATGCTAGGCGAATATCACCAAGAACTAAGAGGCAAAGTCAGGAGAGAACTTTTGAGCAAAACCTGCGAACAAATACCCCCGCTTGTGGATTACCAATAAAGCGATCGCTCAACTAGCTAATAGTCCTGTTTGACAATCTCAAGCGCTGCTGAAAGTTCAAGCTCAAACCTAATGATAACCTCGATTTTCCTCTCCTGAGGTGAGAAAAATGGCGGCAAAACTCTCAACTAAGCCCAACTCCAAAAGACAATTTTCTGCCCCAAAGCGTACTTGGTCTGTCCTAACAGCCACAGATCCCAAACACGTCAAAAAACTCGAACACATTCAGGAAACCCTCGATGCTGCCATAGAAACAATCCAAGAAGAAGGTGGCATTGAGGACTGGGAAGATTTCAAAAACTTCGTTGAATCCTTCAACAAACGACCCGACAGAATCAATGATTCTGGCAATCAGAAAGCTAGTGTCAGCATGGATTTAGTTACTGAAGGAAAAGGAGGCGAGGTATCTGGCTTTGTTTTCTATTTAACTAAAGACCCCAGCCAGAGAACCAGCGGTGTCTATTTAGTTAAAAATTTGAAACAGGCTGGCGTTGAAACGAAAGACAATAACAATTACTATACTCCATCCCAAATTATGGACTTAATCGGGCTGGATGCCAGTGATGAATTAGAGGAGGACGGCATTTCCGAAGAATTTGATGAAGAACTAGATGATGAATTGGAAGATGACTTAAGCGATTTAGAACTAGATAGCGAATTGGAAGATGACTTAAGCGATTTAGAAGAAGATGCAGACTTTCCCAGCCACCATACGCAAACTCGCAAGTCATCGCAGTCCAAACGCCAGCTAGGAAAGTCAGTAGCTTCTCAAAAAAATGCCAGCAAAACGCAAAAAAAGGAGGAAGAAGATAATATTGAAGAACTACTTTCTGATGATGAGAATGCTCCTATCCCCAATGGTGTATTGGGCAAGATAGCTAAAAATCGCAGCGTTCTCAATCAGAATGATAACGGACAATTCAAGCAAAAAGTTGCTGAAAAGCCCGACGCAAAATATCCCTTCCTCGATACCCTTGAAACTGTTCTAAAAGAAACCGATCGTCAAGGTGCAAGTGTCGCTTCTATGGGAAGCGAAATTAACGGATTAACCGTAAGTGGCTTAACCGTCCAAACTGTCTCTTTAATGGGTCTACTTGGAGCCAAGAGTATTGGGGATCTAATTGATTACATTGAACGAGCGAGGGAAAAGGAACAGGCAGAAAAACTTGAAAAAATTCTCGAACAAATTGACTCATTAAACGATCGCGCCGACCGAGTTGCGACTCGTGCTAAACACGCTGATGTCATTTCCGGCATAGAGGCGATAGATACCCGCACTGAAAAACTTGCTGAACGGGCTAAGCAGGTATTAGAACCGCCTGCTGCAACTGAACCAGAGGAATTGGAAACGAGCCAGCCTCAGAGAAGCGATCGCGACATTGAAGCCAAGGTCACCGAGGGAGTTAAAATCAACAATCCCGAAACCAAGGCAGCTCAAATTGGCGAAAAGATTGGCGATCTAGAGAGCAAGCTCAACCCAAACTCCCAGAAATCTAAGCCTCTACAGCTCGATAAAGATACCAGCATCAGCGAACAGTTAGACCAAATTCAAGACTATTTAGGCCACCTCTCAAAGAGGTTGGATCGCCTTGAAAGTATCGTTGACAAACTGGAACATAAAATGACCGTTCAGATGCCTGTTGAATCAGAATTTAATCCTAATTCACAAGGGCCAGAAACTCGTCAAAAAATTCAGCCAACCGTTACTGCACCTAACAGTATCGACAAGGAGGAAAGCGAACCAGAGGATCTTCTTAGTAAAATGGTAGCTCAAACAAAAGTACAGCAGCAGCGAGAAACTGTAGCAGATTGCTTGGTCAATTATGCTTTCGCTACGGGGCAGTCTCCCCAATCGGGTATTGCTTTTGATGGTGGCGGCAGCTTGAATGTAACTGCTGAAAACAACGAAGTTAAAGTTGTTGTAAAAGGCAGCGATAATACCGAAATTTTTTCGGGAACCAAGAATGGATCTCGCTGGAAATTTGAGCCGGATCGGGACAAACTAACTCCTGAAGAAAGAGAAGCCATTTTCAAATTGCCTCAGTCGGAAGAAGAATACAACAAGCTAGCAACTGCCCAGGCTTTAGTTGAAAAGTTTCAGGACACCTTCCCCAAACGCTTTAGCGGGGAAAAAGATCCAGTGTTTCCTTGGAAAGAATCGCGTCGCGAAGACGGCACGACCGGGGCAGTCAAATACGAATTTGAAATCCTGGATCTGCCAGACGGGTCAAAACAACTGATAGGAACTGACCCCCGCCAAGGTGACGCACAAGTGTTCGATGCCGTTCTGGTCAAAGGAAAGCCACCAGACGTTCGGCAGTGCCACATTGCTGTTGAAGAAATGGAAGCTGTAGTCGGCTCCCCAGAGCCACAAAAAACTCAATTTAGAGATTCTCAAGCATCTAAAGACTACAACTATACCTCGCCAGAACGCAAAGAACAGTCGCGAGAAGACCGCAACGAATTGCAAGCTTAAACCACTTTGAGGAAAAATTCAATGCAAAACGATTACTTGAACAACAACTACCGCTCTCATAACGATCGCGCAAGGGTTACTAACCTAGGCATTACCCACAAGCGCCGCAGCCATTTTAGCACATTCATGCGTAAATTCAAGCTCAATAACGCCGATTTAGGCTTCATTGCAATTTGCCTAATTGCAGCCATTTATCTAACTCTTGTCCAGCCCTTATTTGTCAGCGTATTTAGCTGTGCATCTCTGGTGTTCTTCGGACTATGGCAAATTACCCGCAGCGTTCCCATCCTCGAAAAACTGCTGGGCAGCAAAATTCGCTTCTGGCATTTAGCTGTCGCTGTCATAACAGTAACAATGTTCCTGAATAACTTTCAGACCCCAGCACAAGCCATTTTTCTAAGCGGTCTCCAAGCGTTTATGACCAATCTAGCAAGCGAAGCTGGAGCAGCAGGAGGAGGAACAGCCATTGACGAATCAACGATCGTTTTAATTTTCAATGCCATTCGAGGCGTATTTCTCTTGCTAGTAGCCGCCGCAGCTTTATTCGCTTACAACCAAGCGCAGCAAGGCAATGATTGGCGTCCAATTGTCACCCAAATTGCCCTCGCCTTCGGCATTGTGATTGCCATAGACGTAATAACGTTCTTGTTCGTCGGCGACGGCAGCGGTACTACAGCCGGCTTGGTTCCCAACCTTCCTCCGCTGGGAGTGATTACAAGTCTGACCTTTTGGAACTAAGAAAAAGGAGTCACCAATGGCTTTGCAAGATCCAGAAAAAGACTTTATCAGAGTCAATAAAATCCTGGGCAAACAAGCAAGTATCGGGTTTATTCCAGCCAATCAAATTCTACCTTGGTGCTTCTTGACCGCCATTGCATACATCTTAACGATGGGTCTATTTAGCCTGGGACTGGGTTGGTTCTTCACTGTCTCGCTTTGGCTGATTGTAAGCTGGTGGCTCCTAACAGGAAATCAACCCCACCTTTTTACTGACAAGTTCCGCAAGCCCCCCGGAGATGAGTGGTGCAGCGGCGACAGCTTCTATATTTCTCCCATCTCTTCCCTGCGCCCTCCTAGCATCCAAGGCAAGCCTTACGATTCGCAAATGCGGGTCAAATTGAAGCCCAAAATTGTACCCAATCAATATGGTGGAAGGAGCAAATTTATGCCTTTCCAGAATGAAATTAACCTCTGCTGTTTGGTGGAAATTGAAAAAGATGGCAGGCAAGTGTCTGGGATGCTCCTCAATAACGGGACTAACTACCAACTGGTATTTGGATTCCGCCTCCGAGGGCTTCACAACCTACTGTTTAGGAACGAAGTGTCGGCATTTGCAGCTTCTCTTGAAGAAGGAATGAAAGACATCCCACCCAGTGAAAAAATCACTTTCTGCGCCGGCTGTTACAGCAGTGATGCTGCGAGGCAAAAAGAGTTAGAGCAATTGGCTGACACCGCTGAACTCCAACCCGTATCTGTACTGCTCCGAAATGAACAGTACCGCCTCCGCCAACAAACTCATCAAGGTACTAGACAAGTATGGGAGCAAATTGCTTTCTGTACTTGGACGGCCGATAACGAAGGCGAAACCATCTCCAGGGATTTCATTGGCAAAGCCATTGATGGGGTCAAAAAATTGTGCGATTCGATTGTGGAAACCATTGCGGGCAACACGCGAATTTACAGAGAGCAATTTTACACGAAACTGCTACTCAACTCTTTTGAACAAGGATTCCTCCGCTGGGAAATTCTCCTGAATACCAAAATGGGACTCGAAATTAGTCCCATGAATTCATCTGAACTTTGGGAGTGGTTGTGGCAGCGATTTAACAGCAGTAAACCACCGCAAATCCCTCAAGTTGTTAAACTTGAAGAAACGCCTTCGGGCTATCAGCTCAGTGAAATTAAGACGACTGAAAAACACATTTCTACAGTTTTGATTGAAGGAACGAATGGCGTATCCTCCTGCCCCGAACACCGCAAGAGCCACAACCGCGTCTATCTGACGGGAAAGGGAAAAGAATGTGCTGTTCTGACAATGTATGACGCGCCCGCAGGCTGGATTAATACCCGCCAGCAATTGAAATGGATTTGGGAGGTGATGTCCTCAAGCTACGTTCGCGATACAGAAGCTATTGTAGAAATTAGCGCCGGAAATTCCCTTGTAATTAATGATAACTTAGCCCGACAAGCGAAAGGAGCAAAAGCCGCTAGCAGCAGAGCTATAACTAAAGGGCAAGGGCGCGATATTGGCGCTGAAATTAAACAGGAGGAATCTTTCGACGCCCAGCGCCGGCTTTACCAAGGAGCCGTACCCCTCAATGCAGCCGTTGCCTTTTTAGTGTACAGAAACACTGCGGAAGAATTAAGCCAAGCCTGTAACGTACTCTCTAATAGTTTTGGAACTGCGAAAGTCATCCGCGAGCGGAACGTTGCCTGGGATATTTGGCTGCAATGCCTGCCCATTACTTGGAAATGGTTGCTGCATAGCGGTTCATTTTTGAGCGAACGCCGCCTCACCCTCGATACTGAAACTGCTGCTGGAATTCTGCCACTAACAGTTCCCCGCGATTTGGATAAAAAAGGAGTTGAATTTATTACCCATCGAGGCGGAAAGCCAATTTTTATTGACTTGTTCTACAGCCAAATTAGCCGCGCTTTAATTACTGGCGAATCTGGTTCAGGCAAGAGCGTTTTGGGGTGGCGTTTTACCGTTGAAGCTCTGGCGAATAATATCCCTGTTGTCGGGATGGACATCAGCAGCGGGGGTAACAGTACCTTCAAAACCGCGATCGAACTTTTGGGCGACCAAGGCGCATATTACGACATCAGTCAAGGATCTAGCAATTTAGTAGAACCGCCAGACCTCCGCAAGTTCGACAAAGCTGAAAGAGAGCGGCGGATGGAATCTTGGAAAGAATTTATCCGCAAAGCTCTGGTGGCGATCGCAATGGGCAAAATTCACCATCCCCACTTAGCCCAGCGGGTAGATTCAATTATCCTGCGAATGCTCGATATGTACCTTAGAGATCCAGAAATCATCGCTCGCTACAACAAGGCATTTGAAAGAGGGTGGCAATCTCCCGAATGGCAGCAAATGCCAACTCTCCAAGATTTGCTGAGGTTTTGCAGCAAAGAAAGGCTCAACCTCAAATCGTTTGAAGAACTGGATAAGCTAGCCATCAATCAAATCCTCAGCCAAGGAAATGCTTTGCTAACATCCCGCTTGGGAAAAGCGATCGGTCAGCCCAGCACGTTTTCGCCGGAACCTGCTGTTAAGTTCTTTGCCCTATCGGGACTGTCTAACGAACAAGATGCCTATTTAATGGCAATTAACGCCCATGCTGCTTGCATCCGCAACGCTCTTTCTCACCCCAAAAGCTTATTTATTGGAGATGAATTGAGCGTCCTACTCAAAAAAGATGGTTTTGCATCAGTTGTCGGCGAACTCTGCGCCACTGGCAGAAAAGATGGCATAGCTGTCTTGCTATTGAGCCAAGATTTTGATGCTATCTGCGAATGTTCCGCAGGAGCACAAATTCTGCAAAATATGGTCTACCGAATTACCGGAAGAATAACCAATTCTGGGGTGGCAGCCGCTCACAAATATTTGGGGTACGACCCGCAAATTATCAGTTCAAATGCAACGGAATCTTTTCTGCCAAGAGCTGCTGACCTCTACTCGTGCTGGCTGATTGAGAAAGGAGGAAGATTTTGGCGATCGCGATTCTACCCCGGAGAGATGATGTTGGCATCAGTTGCTAACAATCAAAATGAAAAAGAAGCCCGAGATCGCATCATGGCTCAATATCCTCCTACCCTCAAAGGGCAGCTTCAAGGGCTAAAGCATTTCACCCAAGAATACATTGCAGCAGTGAAAGAAGGAAAAGGCTTTGACCACATTGGTCAAAATTTAGAAATTACTACCATAGCTGCCAATGCTCAGCAAAAAATGGCATCCGATTTTCACAGCAACAATTCTCAAGTTTTTGCAAAACTACCAAAATAACTCCCATGAAATACCGACTTCAATTGATGCAGCAACCTGCTACAAAACTCGCAGCAGTTTCCCTGTTAGCCAGCTTGGAATTAATCGTTCAAGTTAAACCAAGTTTAGCTCAAGCAACTCCTCCTTTCGTGCCCGGTACACAAGAAACGGCTGTGAAAGCTCCAACCCCAAGCGTTTTCGTGCCAAGTACACAAGAAGCGGCCATGAAAGCTCCAGCCCCAAACGCTTTCATCCCAAGTACACAAGAATCGGCTGTGAGATATCCAGCCCCAACTGCGGGAAGTTTCTTAGCTCCCATTGAAGATGTTTTCAAACAAGTCAACGATTTTATCGGCGACATCCAAGGTTTCGTGCAAAACGAGCTATTTGGCTCTTTAAACGAACTCCTTTCCTCTTCTCTCGGAGCTATCGAAATTCCTGATTTGAGCCAAGTCAGCAGCCAAATTATTAAAGCTCCAACATCCCAGACAGAAGGAACGAAACTGTCAGATTTACTCGAAACTAAGTCGAGCAAATTAGACGGCAAAGGTTCATATACCATCATGTCTGACTTAGACGCTCAAGCTCAGCGCAGCGCCGCTATCGGCATAGCTGACGGAGCAACCCTCAGCAAAGAAGCTCAAAACAACAGCTTCCAAGTGTTAGAAGCAACTCGACAAGATACCGAACAAAACGTCCAATTGGGCGAAGAATCGCAGAGCCTCGACGTTACTCAACAAATTCTCCAAAACCTCTCGCAGCAGACCGCATTGGGCGCACAAGTCCAGATGCGAAATTTACAGGAAGCTCAGCAAGCTCGCACAGATCGGGCCATTAATAACGTGCTGCTGTCGCAAGCTGCTAAGGAAATATCCGCGCTCAACACGGGCGATCGCCGAGGCAGCACAGCGTCTGGAAACCAAGCCAGCTACCAGGCGGGAATGCTGATGCTCCCCGGCGGCGGCTACTTGGGAAAACCGAGTGGCAGCAGCACAACCCCGATTTCAACTAACAGGTTCGCCGCTCCCGATTAATGCTCCGAGCAGTTAAATTGAATCGGCGATCGTCTCTTGGCTTAGCAAAGATTTTGACAACACAAATTGAGCGTAGCTGTTGACTGTATCGCTCTAAAAAAAATTGTCAAGCATCGCTCTTAAAAAGTTTGTCAAGCGCTTCTAACACGGCTGGCTTGAATGCAAAGTTGGGGAGCAAGCAGACATCACCGATGACTATTGCCTAGTTTGCGTGCAGACTGACCGTGTTGTTGAATACAAAGTTGAAGTTTTTCCCATAAACAAATGAGAGAATTTCTAGCACAAATTACATCACCGACAAGTGGTGCAGAAGGGTCATCTTTGGACATTGTGAGCGAGTCAATTAACCTGGCTAAGACTACCTCAGAATCTTGGGACAAAGTTTGGATTAGCACCATTGACCCGATCGCTTCTGGGCTGTGGGTCGGTCTAGTATCGCTCGGCATCACCCTAGCAGCCGTCAGCATCCTCTTCTTAACTCTAAGCAGCGGGAAAGACATTATCGAAAAGCAGTCATGGTCAGAACTGGCAGCACTGTTCGTCTGGCCGCTCGTCATCATGCTGTTCCTCGGCGCTAACGGCAAATTGCTAGCAAATACCGTCATTTTTACCAGGAGCTTTGCTTACAGACAAGTCCAAGGTGTCCTCGAAGCGCAACTAGGAGAAATGACATTTAGGGACGCTATCGCCAACGTCACTATCAGCAACATCGGCCGGCAACAACTCGAAAATCTCTACGGCGAATGCCGAAATAAAGTAGGAGAAGAACTGGTTACTTGCTGGAATTCCAAGCAAGAAGCTGCTCAGAAAATTGTTAGCGAAGCTGAAAGGCAAGCCGCCGGCTCAGCCCCTCTGCAAGCGCTGCGGGCTTTTGCTGAAATCCTCTGGAATAATAGCTTGCCCGGCGCTGCTCAAGATGCCGCGACTTTTATAACTGACCCCGGTTCAGTGTTTAGAGAAAAAGCAGTGCCAATCATCCGATTCATTCTATATAGCATCCAGTGGGCGTTTGTCAACATCCTTGAAGCAGCGCTCTTACTAACAGCACTCTTTTCGCCGATCGCGATGGGGCTGTCGCTACTTCCCTTGCAGGGCCGACCGATTTGGGCTTGGGCAACTGGATTTCTGAGTTTATTTGGCGTCCAACTTGGATATAACATCGTCGTCGGATTGGCAGCCACCGTGCTAGTCAATTCTGGAGCCGAATTAGCTAGCGATGTTGCCTTTCTCTTTTTAATCAGCATTTTCGCACCCGGATTAGCTCTATTAATCGCCGGCGGAGGAGGAATTGCCCTGTACAGCGGCATCGCTAGCAATGCCAAACAACTCATCGATGTTTTGAGCAACGCTATAGGAGCAGCCGCTAATTTGGCAATGAACAAAGGATTTAAGTGATGTCACTAATTACCGAAAGATTTTATGAAACTACAAAGATTTTCACAGTCTGCATTGTTGCCAGAAGCTAAAAATATACTGGCATTGTGCTTCCTCATCCTAACTGGAGTAAATATCCTCGCCCTAATTCTGCACCTCTTCGTCGCGTACCGAATCAACTCGGTAGCTGCTATGAAGACAACGCAAGTCCAGCTAATCAACGGTCAAACTTACTACGTAGCGGAACGAGACAGGTTTTTTCGGTATCCCTCAGTTATCCAAAATTTTGTCAAAACTTGGGCCGAGTTAACCTTCAACTGGGACAATAAAATACCAGGAACTAACGATACAGATTCAGGAATTAAAGTCAATTCCAAACGAGTTCCTACCAGCAGCTATTTTGCTTCGTTACTCCTAGAACCCAATTTTGGCAAAGCTTCTCTCCCTGACATAGCTGAACTCGTCCCCAATAAAGTTTTTACGGGTCAATTGCGAGCAACAGTCATCATTTCTTTTTTATCCGAACCCAGAGAAGTCCGTCCGGGCGAATGGGAAATTGACATGATTGCTACCCGGTTGCTCGTCGATCGCACGTCAGGAATCGATGAAAGAATTCCTTTCAATCGCACTTTCCGAATCAAAGCTGTAGAAATCCAAACCCCGCCGCTAGGTAGCCAAGCCTCAGCTTTTGAACAAAAAGTTTATGAGCTTCGCTCGGCGGGCTTAGAAATCAACAAAATTACCGAATTTAAACCCAATTAATAGCAGGTAAAAACATGAACGAAAAAGAACTTCAAAATTGGCGCGAATTTGATGGCGAACCCGATGAAATTGAAGAAAGTTCCTACAGTACGCCGCCTAGCAGCACAACTAGCCACCCTTTTAATGGCAACAACTCCTCTAATGCAGCCAATAACTTTTCCAACAGTTCTAACGGTTTTCAGGCAGCTAACGCTCCTAATGGCCCTATCCGCAATGGCAAAAAGTTGAGCCGTGAGGAGGAAAGAGAATTGGCAGGGCATGACGGAGACGCCGATGAATTATTGACCTCCGAGCACAGAATTAAACAGGACAGCGAAGGAGCAGAAACCCGCTCTGTTTCTGAGAAGCCCGAAGTTCGGACGTTTTCAGTATTAATGGGTACTGGCGCAGTTCTCGGCATCTTGGGATTCTTTTGGTTTGTGTTCTTTGCTCCTAAACCTGTCCGCCAACAGGCAAAGACGCCCAACCCTAAACCGACTCAAGTTTCTAAAGACGAGTCAGGAGAACTAAAAAGCCGGCTGGCATTTCAAGATCAGCAGCGGGCGCTAGAAGTTCAGCCGCCTGAACCTAAAAATCGATCGACCCCTGCTTCCAAACCGACGCCTGCACCAAAACCTGCACCAGCCGCTAGAAGGTCTCAAACCCCAAGGCCGGTTCAAAACTTTAATCCGCCGCCGCCAAGGACGGTACAGACCATTCCTCCTCCACCGCCGCCATTACCGCGCCCTGCACAGCCGCCTGCACCGCCCCCGCCGCGCCCTCGTCCGACGCCATTACCGCGCCCTGTGTCGCCACCCGCACTGCTGGCACTTCGACCTGCGCCACCACCCCGGTCGCCTTCACCAGAAAAAGTAGACCCTTACGAGCGCTGGGCGCAATTAGCTTCTCTGGGGCAAAGCAGAGGTCAAGCAGTTAAAGAGCTAAATGCTGAAGGTATTTCTGCCAGTTCCGCAACTTTTCCTAGCGCAATCGCGCCGGGGATGACAGCGGCAAACTACCCTGCCGTGCCGCCCGCAATGCCAGTACCGGCACCACCGCCCAGTGCAGTAGCAATTGCGCCAGTAGCAGCACCGGTACCATTGTCCCAACAGCAGCCGGTGCCGCCGATTTCTCAAAACCCGCAGCCAGTGCTAGTCAGTTCGCCAAAAAGCCCACAATCGGCTGCACCAATGCAAGAGATACCCGCGATCGCAATTGGAGCTGCTGGCTCGGCTGTAAACGCCAAGGCCATGAGCCCTGGAGAAGCTGGAATCCTCAACCGCACGACCGGCGAAAACACTGAAGGCAGCACAGCAATGAGAGAGATAGCCATCGGGTCATCTGCTCTTGCCAAGGTAATCGTGCCGATGATTTGGGACGAAGCAGGTCAAAGCCCGACAGCCGGAAGGTTTGCCGTCCAATTGACCGAGGACATAATGGCAACTGATGGGGCGATCGCCTTACCGTCCGGCACCGTCTTAATCACTCAAGTAGAAAATGTCACGCGCGGAAATCGACTGGTTTCTCAAAGCGTGGTGGCGCTTGTTTACCCCGATTCTGCTGGTCGCATCCAACAAGTACCCATTCCTCCCGGATACTTAATCGTTCGCGGAATCGATAACCAACCTCTCATTGCCGACAGTTTATTTAACAGAGGTTCTGAAATAGCCAAGGCTGATATTTTAGTGGGAATTCTCGGCAGCTTGGGGCGGGTAGGAGAAATAATTAATCGACCCGCCCAAGAAACTTTCAGCCAGCAGAGCGGCTTTTTTGGAAGTACGGCTGTTAAAACAACAACCTCGTCTGAACCTAACATTTTAGCAGCCGCTTTAGAGGGATTCTTTACACCTACTGCCCAACGGTTGCGAGAAAGATCGGATCGCAACGCGCAAGAACTTTTGAAGCGAGGCAACGTGGCGATCGTACCAGAAGGAACTCAAGTTTCGGTATTTGTCAATGCCTTTGTCACAGTGCAGAGATAACGGAGTTGACATCCTCCCCGCCCTAAAGGAACGGAGATTCCAAGAATCACTTCTTGGACTTCCTCTTTCCACGACTCGGCTTACTCACACC
Organism: Microcoleus sp. BR0-C5; assembly: GCF_036705045.1. NCBI lineage: Bacteria > Bacillati > Cyanobacteriota > Cyanophyceae > Oscillatoriales > Microcoleaceae > Microcoleus > Microcoleus sp. BR0-C5. Next base: position 6,221 of record NZ_JAUBTR010000096.1, on the reverse strand, counting down.
GGGCTTTATACAAAAATCTTGGAGGTAATATAACCATGAAAAAACTCACTCGGAAAATTCGTCTGGCTTTACTTTCTCCTGCCTTACTAATTGCCACTGCATTCAGCAATGTCGATATTGGGCAAGCTCAAACATCGGCCCTAAAAATTGTAGGAAGAGATGCAGCAACAAATGCAACTACCAACCTTCAAGTGTGGTCTGGCCGTTCCAGCGTTATTGACTTTAGCCAGACTGGTGAAGTCATTATGTACATCCGGTTGGCAGATCCGTCCAGGGCTGTCTTTAACACTGATGCTGAATTAAAAACTAACCAAGCTAGAACCATATTTGTCCAACCGATTCAACCCTTACAATTCCCTGGCGCTACAACAGCAAACATTACTAACCTGTTTGTTAAAACTCGCTCTCCTGAAGGAATTGAACGCCTTTATACTTTCAATGTCGTTCACCGGGACGGGCAACCTACTAATAATGGCATTGCCATCTCTACGGTAGTGCCCGGGCAGGAGCCAAGCGTAACTTTAGCAGACAATCGAACGGCGACGATCGGCGACATCGAACGGGGATTAGGCATTGCTATCCGAAGAGGTTACACGCCTCCCAACGACCCTGTAGTTTTTAAAGTTCGAGAGTTCATCGCTCTAGCTCGAAATGGTACGGGTATTGCTAAAGCTGCTGAAACAACTAATCTATCAATGTCTGTTGTTATTTCATTGGGGCAGTTAGGGTTGAGTCGCGAACCTGTGTTTGAAATTCCCAAAACGTCATCTTTTTCGCCCTCTCCTTTAACTCTGATTCCAGGAAATTAAACCCGTTTACTCGACCCAATATTCCAACTTCGTATCGGGAACGTTATCCCTCTTCTTTGAAACAGAAATGTTTCTTTACATCAATTGGGAATGCGATCGCCTTCGGGAATGACTCGAAGTTCGTTACCAGGCTGGTGAAGTGTTAGCAAATGAAGGCAATCAATAAAAATTTGACTGCGTTCGAGAAGCCGATGGTAAGTTCATATAAAAATATTGCCTCACTCTAAACTCTAGCCGAGTCGCAAGTGAGGCTGTTGGATGAGTCAAAGCGAACAGTTAGTCAGAAAAACAACCTTAGAATCCCCATTCTGAACGTTTTTCTTTAACCAGAACGCTTCTTACAAATCAAATAACCGGGGTCTTTTGACAGTTATGACCACCGATCCTAGTCATAGTCAGAGCCCTTTTGGGAGCCGGAATTTTTAGCCCTTTTGGGAGCCAAAAATTTTAGTGTTAGTCCTTGCCGAAATTTTTAGCCCCTTTGGGAGCCAAAAATTTTAGCGTTAGTCCTTCAATAATACCAAATCAGAAGCTCTAAATCAACAGATATGTTCTGGTAATCGTGTCTGCGAGTGACTGCCGAGCACCGACCCACAAACATATTAAATTGATGTAGAGCGCCCCATACGTGCTTTTTGTCCAAAAAAACACGGTGTTCTTGTCTTTCTGGACCTGTGACTGGTAAAATAAGTATCAATGTTGGCACTCCTGACTCGCTCACGCTTGCTATGTACCCCCTGAAGCTCGAACTCAAACTCAACAATGCTGAACGTACCCTAATGGCGCGACACTGCTGTAGCAGAGTTGATAGCGATCGCTGACATTTACCCCCAGCCCTGCCACCGCCACTACTGGGTGAGCGATCGCAACGGCCCCACAGCCCTGCGATTTATTTTGTGATGCGAGAAAGCTTTGTAACCAGCAAGCCCATCAACCTGACAAGCACAATGGACTGACCGTAACAGGTGGAGACAGATCGCCCCCATGTCTGGCAAGAAAATCTGCGATAATCAAAGCCTTGAGGTTAATGCAGGCTCTAATAACCTTAGCGACAGACCCAACGCGAAGTTAAAGCAATCGCAACGGTCACATAAGTCATCTACAGAACCCCGGCTCTGCCGAACAAAATTTTACGAAGAATGCCCCAGTAGTGCAATCACAGATACGGTCTATACGGCTGGAGTCACTGGTATGGATTTCTGGGAAATAAGCGAAACCAGTTTAAATGGTTGCAAAGATTTTTCCAAAGGTCGAGTGGAATTGCAAATCCGCGATCGCTTTGACCTAACAGACTTTGCTGAAATTGCCTATCAAGCTAAGGAAATTATCGCCCAGAACTTCGGAGAAGAAACCCTCAAACTGCACTACGCACTGGCAATGATTGCCTTCCGCAAACCCGAAGCCGGGAGAGAGGAAATTACAGTATCAGCATCTAAACTCCTAGCTGACTTTGGTGAAAATAATAAAAAGAAACACTACATCCCAAAAGCCGAACGAGACGCCAATAGCCAGCCAGCCCGATACCTTTCTAAAGAAGAAAAACTAAGAGCCTTAGTTCATCATGGATATCTACTAAAGCGATTAGAAGTTTCCGTTAAATCTTGGCGGATACGCAATAAAACATTTACTATTGAACGCTCCAATCTCTGGGATATTTTTCAAATTACCGAGGTGTTTCATCAACAAGACAAAAACACCTTAATCGATATTGAAATCACTTATCGCCCTGGCAAATGGTTTGACAAATTTGCAGGTCACGAATACTTGCGGGAATTTGGCTACATTACCAGCGAGGCGCTAAAACTAGATTGTTACCAGGAAAAAATGGCCCTCAGACTGGCTTATTTTGCCCTATTTGCCCTGCAACAACACAAAAACGGTCGGTATCAAATAGAGACGCTGCTGACACGAACTGGGTATAAAAACGATATAGAGACAGCCAAGAGAAAGGGAGTTGTTGCCTCGAATTTAAAACGCAGCTTCGATCGAGGGCTGAAAACACTGGGAAATTTTGAATACCCGTACCTCTTTGACTACGAGCCCGATGTCCCTGACTGGGCGCATCCAAACAGCAAAGTTAAAAAGCCCAATCACTGGTTTGAAACCTGGCTACAGCTTAACGGGACTTTACGCCAGCCAGAAGCGCTACCCAAACACCCACAACAACCCGAACCAAAACCAGAGCAACCGCAACCGCCCAAAAGACCCGCCCACAAGCAGAAGCCAGCTCAGCCAGCAGCCAACCTAACCGAACCCATAGCTTTTGGTCAATGGGTGAGAGAAGCTCGGAAAACTATGGAAGAAAGCCTGAGAACAATGGCAAAAGAGCTGGGGATCTCAGCATCCCAGCTATCTCAGATTGAGAACGGCTGCTATCCACATACCATCAAGCCCAGCCTGAAAACCAAGATAATTCGTCACCTTGGCTTAAATGAGTAACTAGCCAACCAGAAGGCATCGTGGCTCCAGCGGAAAGACTCCCAGTTCAGGGGGTCTTTTTAGCATTTTGAGCAGCAGAGTGTTTAAACAGCTAAACACCTAAAAGATTGGCAAATTTGCTTGAATCTCTTATCTGACAATAGTTTCAGCGCCTAAACACTTTGGGGGTATTCGGAAAAGTTTTGGGGGTATTCGGAAAAGTTTTGGGGGTATTCGGAAAAGTTTTAAATTTGAAACCTTTGCCCTGTATAGCTTTCAGCGCCTAAAAATCTCCTGAGTAGTTTGAGTAGTTTGAGGGAGTGTCACTAACCGCAGCAGCCGAGTCAGACAGGCTGAGGATTGATTTCAAATTCTGCCAAATCTAAAACGTGACGAGAGAATTTTATCTGAGGTGCTGGAAGCATTGCCGTCAAACCAAACACACGGGAATTGCCTGCAGCCTTGCTGACACCAGAGAAACACCCCTACCCCTACTCACAACCCCCTCAACCCCGCCTGACCCCTTCTGGCTCAAGCCCTTCCATTTGACCAACACCGGAGGTGTGCTGTGAACGCGCCCATCTCCCCACTGTCCGAATGGCTGGCTTCGGGCATAGACCCCGACCTCATCGCCCTCAACGTCCAAATCCTCTCAGGCGACACCCCGTACCAATACCTCCTGTACGAAATCAACGCCGCCTCCGGCAGAGTCCACCCCGACGCACAATGGCGGTGGGCCAGAAAACACTACAGCCACATCGAACACGGTGGCTGGTGGTGTTCAGGCCTAGACCCCCTCAACAACTGGCAGCCCATGTATTGGGGCTGCTTCAAACCCTATCAGCCCCGCAACAGCTTCGACCCAAACGGTAAAACCAAGCCCGTCAAATACGAACACCCCCCCAAAACCCCCACCAGAGCCTTCTTCCTGCAAGTCCCAGACCACATCTGGGCAAAAGTCGCAGCACGCTACGGTGTCCCCATCGACAACTCAGACAGACAACTTGGCTTCTGGCAATGGGTATGGGACAACAACATCCCGGTCATCATCGTCGAAGGCGTAAAAAAAGCCGGATGCCTACTCACACTCGGCTACGCCGCCATCGCCCTCCCCGGTGTCACCGGCGGTGTCAGAACCAAAACCCCTCAAGGGGAAAAATGCGACCCCTACCTCATCCCCGAACTGCAACACTTCGCCACAGAGGAACGTGAAATCTACATCTGCTTCGACCGCGACAGCAAACGCCAAACCATCCAAAACGTCAACCGGGAAATTAGCAAACTCGGCCGCCTGTTCACAGCCGCCAATTGCCCCGTCAAAGTCATCAACCTGCCAGGACCAGAAAAAGGCGTTGACGATTTCGTGGTATCCAAAGGCGAGGATGCCTTCAGCGCCCTCAAAAATGAAGCGCAAGGCTTCCAATTCTGGCTCGCTAGGGAATCATGGCTTTTAACCTATCCCGCGTCTTTAAAGCTAAATTCTCGCTATCTGGGAAAACTCCCCTATCCAGAGTCCGGGTTAGCCTGCATCAAAGCCCCCAAAGGCACGGGCAAAACCCAAGCCCTCACCAACTTAGTCTCACAATCCCTTTCCACAGGCGATCGCCGCGTGCTGATAATTACCCATAGGATTCAACTGGGTAGGGCTATCTGTGCCAGCTTAGGAATCAACTACATCGACGAAACCAGAGACTCAGCCTTTGGTAAACTGTTCGGATACGGCTTGTGCATAGACAGCCTCCACCCATTGTCTCAAGCTAATTTTAATCCTGAAGACTGGTCCGGTGCGATCGTCATCATCGATGAGTGCGAACAAGTCATTTGGCACGCCTTAAACAGTTCAACTTGCCGCGAAAACCGAGTCGCTATCTTGCAAACTCTGCAAGAACTCATCCACAACGTTTTGACAAGTGGAGGCTTAGTTGTTGCCCAAGATGCAGATTTATCGGATTACAGCATTGACTACTTAATAGCGATAGCAGGTATCCCTATTTCCCCTTGGGTTGTTATCAATGAGTGGCAGCCAAAACGCGGGCGAGATGTGACTTTTTTTGCCACTTCTAACCCGGCTTCTCTGTATGTTCAAATGGAGAAGATTCTCTCTCAAAAAGTCACTTGCTGCGACATTGAAAGCCGTGCAGAATTTTGTCCTAAAGAGCAATACCGACCGCGTATTATGGTTGTAGAAGACTCACAAAAAGTTACAGGAAAATGGTCTTGTCGCAACCTTGAGACCCAACTGCAACGGCGCTTTCCGAATTATCGAATTCTTAGGATTGATAGCGAATCAGTAGCAGATCCAAATCATCCGGCTTATGGCTGCATTGAGCAACTCAATGCTCAGATAAAAAACTACGATATTATCATCGCCAGCCCTACGATTGGCACTGGGGTGAGCATCAATATCCGAGGTTACTTTACAGCAGTTTTTGGCATCTTTAAAGGGGCGGTAGCCGTCAATGACGCTTTGCAAGCTCTAGCCCGTGTAAGGGATGAAAATGTGCCTTGGTTTGTTTGGACTCAACAATTTGGTTTCGGCAAAATTGGCAATGGCAGCGCTAGTTATCGAGCAATAATTAAATCTCAGCAGAAAGTCATTAAAACTAATATCAAACTGTTGCACGGTGTGGATTTTGACATAGATATCTCTCACGACCCTGTTCACTTGCGGACTTGGGCTTTAATGGCAGCTAGAATCAACGTTGGAATGTGGAACTACAGAGAGGCTATTTTGGAGGGATTGAAGGCTGAAGGGCATCAGATAACATTGTGTCGAGAGACTCAATTACATCAGGAGATTAAAGTTATACAAATGCAAAAATTGGTGGCTCACAATTGCCAAGACAGGGATTTATTGGAACAGCTAACTGAGCAAGCGCAAAAATTAGAAGAGGAGTTGGAAAACTTAGAAAATGTAGCTAATTGTCTTAGTGATGAGGCCAAAATAATCAGAGAAGAGAATAAGGTAGCTGAGGCTTCAGGAGTTGCCAATGC
>NZ_JAUBTR010000095.1:0-21595 GCF_036705045.1 Microcoleus sp. BR0-C5 | reverse complement strand
TCCTTCTTCCTTCTTCCTTCTTCCTTCTTCCTTCTTCCTTCTTCCTTCTTCCTTCTTCCTTCTTCCTTCTTCCTTCTCCTATAGTTTCTGGCGCGAACTCAGGTGAGCTTCAATTTCTGATCGCGATCGCCATACAGGGCGCAATTCCTTGCGAGCAAAGAGCTCCGACTGATCGCCGGCGTGGGGCGAACCAGGTTGAGAGGCGTTGCCGTAACTGTTTAGCGCCATCGCTTTCACCGGATTCGAGAACTCAATCGCAGCGACAAAAGAATCGCCCGCAACCGCTTGAAAGCGATTGTCTTTCCGTGGAGCGAACCAGACTGAGCGAAATACACCCAAAGCACCGTCAGCTCCATTTGCAGGCAGATTCGCCACCCCAGGCAATCGGAAGACTTCCCCCCATGCCACATCTAACGCGCCATAAGTTACCTCAACTTTGGTTGCTGTCGCTTCCAGCACCCGCACCGCCTCCGCAGGATTTGCCAACCCGTCTGGCGTCGTTAGCGGCGCATCTTCGCTCCAAGGTTTGGCGAATAACCGATCGGCATCCATCGCTTTTTTCCAAAAGGCAAACAGCACCGCACCGCGACTGTCAGCATCGACTTTGCGATCCCAAGTGGCGAGAACTTCCGCAGCGCGGCGCGCTTTTTCGCTGCCTTGCCGTGCGACGGGAATTAAATCATCGAGGAGGCGATCGGCGAGTTCTACCTGAGTGGAATGTTTGTATTGCATCAATTCAGCGAAAGAGATTTTTTCATCTTCTAAGAGCATTTTTGCCGATCGCTGCGATCGCAAATCCATCGGGCCACGCGGTGCCATGTAGGCGGGATAATTATCGGGTGCGATCGGGCTGGGAAACGTCGTCGTCCAAGGCGGATCGTTAGTATTTTGCAACCAACCGCTGGGCGGATCGACAACGCGCGGCAAATCTGCATAGGGATGATTTTTGCTCCACAAAGTCTCTGACGTATTGCCGGGGATGGTGCCTGACCAGTATTTAAAATCTCCGTTTTTGCGAATGGGGACTTGACCGTTAAACAAGTGCATGATATGCCCCTCACGATCGGCATACATGACAGTAAACATGGGAATTTCCAAGCGCTTTAAAGCGGTTTCAAATTCAGAAAAATTCTTTGATCGTGCCATATCCCACCACTGCTGAAGGGCTGCTGGTTTATCGAGTCCGACAACGCGCAGGGCGATCGCTTTGCCCTGTTTTTCTGTGAGAATCGGCCCGTGAACAGAACGCCGCACTACTAGAGATTCCGATCGCAAATTCCCATTCTTTTCTTTGACTTTTAAAACCTTCTCTTCTCTGTCAAAACTGCGGATTTTGCCATCGAAGCGATAGCCATCGTTAGCGAGGGGCAATTCGTAGGCATCCCAGCCATCGTGAGTGTTGACAGTATGAGTCCACCCCAAATTGTCATTAAAGGCGATCGTTAATACAGGAAATCCGACGAGAGTCGCTCCGTAAGCGTTAATTTCTGGGGCAATCAGTTGTGCTTCGTACCATAAATATAAATCCGACCAAGGAAGGTGAGGATTTGCCAATAGCATGGCATTGCCGCTTTCAGAACGCGAAGGAGCGATCGCCCAACCATTAGAGCCTTTGGGGGTGTCATTTTCAGCGAGACTTTCAACGCGCTCTGGCTCGACTATAAAAGTAAAGTTGATGACGCGTTGCGCGTGTGCCAATACATCTACTGGTTTGAGGGGCAATGCTACCTTTAATTCTTCCGTGAGTGCCTCTGGGTGTTCTTTTGCATAGGCATTCATTCCGCCAACAAAAGCATCGATATAGTTGCGGAAAATGGGAGTTTGTGATTCATACCACGCATTAGCGCGATTAGGAATTCCCATAGTTTGCACCCAGCGATCGGATTCCAGATAATCTTCGCCCCAAAATTCGGCAGCTTGCCCGCGAGCTTGCCCGTAAAGACGTAAAATCAGATTACCGTGACTTTGCATCTGCGCCCACCCGAAAGCGTAGAAAAGGCTTTTAGTATTCTCTCCATAAATATGTGGAATTCCATAGGTATCCCAAAGAATTTGATTGCCAATTTCAGGCGCAGATTGAACCCCATTATTGAGGAGCAAAACTAAAATAAAACTCGTTAATAACGAGACAATCCGCCGGCTTTGTTTTTTTAGTTGTATAAACACTGAAAATTAATTTGCTAGGGTTAAACTGAGACTGTGCAGCATTTTCAACAAGCTGCAAAAACAAAACGCCGAGGATTTAAAGCCATTTTATGCAGAAGAAGGGAGAAAACTATACCAAATCCAATCCCCAAAAACGTAACCTATCTGCGTCTATCTGCGTCCATCTGCGGTTAAAAAAATAACACCTCTTCGAGAAATCCAGAAAATCCGAAAAAAGACCCTATGTAAATCGGATCTGGTATTGAAAAGCCCTCCCCGACGCTCACCAACCGGCTGCAAAGCGCATAATGTCATTGGTGAGGAGGGGGGGGAAACAAGTAGGGCGAGATATAGCGGTTTTCAGAAAGATGAGCGGACGTAGTTGGGCTTCAGCCCTCTTAGTTTAGTGGTCATATAAGCTGTCAGTCATACCTCATCTTGTTGAGAAAGGCTATAGGTTATAGGATTATTTTTTAAGCTGCCCCTGTTGCCAAGTTCCCTCTACTTTCGTTCCATCTGCATATAGATAAGAACCTTGACCGTGTTTTTGTCCGTTGAGGAATTCACCTTGATAGCGATCGCCATTGGCGTAAATGCAGGTACCTTTGCCGTTGAACTGACCATCGCTAAATTCGCCTTCGCAGCGATCGCCATTCGCAAAAATGAAAACTCCTTTCCCGCTCATCTTACCCTTGACAAAAGTGCCTTTATAGCTATTTCCATTGGCGAACTCACGGACACCTTCACCACTAAATTCTCCATTGTCAAACGACCCTTGATAACGTCCGCCTTCTTTAAAAGTAAACAACCCCTGACCTTGAGTGTTGCCCTTGACAAACTCTCCTTCATAGCGGTTGCCGTTCGGATATTCGCGAACCCCTTTACCGTGAAACTGCCCTTCACTAAATTGCCCCTCATAACGGCCTCCTTCAGCAAAGGTATAAATTCCCTGTCCGTGAGACAAGTTATTCAGCAACTCTCCTTCGTAGCGGTTCTTATTAGCATATTGACAGACGCCTTTGCCGTTAACTTTTCCTTCTTTAATATCTCCTTCGCAACGAGTGCCATTACTAAATGTAAAAGCCCCTCGACCACTCGGAGAACCACTCGTAAAAGAGCCTTCGTAACGAATGCCGTTAGTTGAGGTAAAAGTGCCTATACCATCGAACTCACCGTTTTTAAAAGTACCTTCGTAGCGGTTGCCGTTAGCAAATTCCCGGACACCTTGACCGTTGAATTCACCCAAGGCAAATTCTCCTTGGTATCGACCTTCTTCTTTAAAGGTATAAATTCCTTGACCGTGAGGTTGGCCATTGAGAAATTGGCCTTCGTAGCGATCGCCGTTGGCATATTGACAGATGCCGGGGCCGCTGAGTTTTCCCTCACTCAATTCTCCCTCGCAACGTCCGCCATCCGGTAAAGTAATTACTCCTGCCATTGCGCTGTCAGGGTTGGCGAACAACAAAGCAATTCCCAAGTTGGAACCAAGTAATAGAGCGAGTCCAACTCCCTGAAGTTTACTTAATATTGCTGACGACATTCCCAAATTCATAATTCAAAAAAAATTCAAGTTTTAACTTTGCTATTCCTGGGACGGTGCTATAGAATTCCCAGCCAACTTGCTAGAGTATCAAAAAAATCCCTAGTCAGTGAGCCGGAAGATAATGACTATTCTTTCTCCTTGAATGCCACTCTCTGATGGGGCATATTTCCTTTCTTGTACTTGTTTCATCGCTGCGCGATTCATGTCGTTGTATTTGCTAGGAGTCACGATCTTGATGTTGAAGGTCTTACCGTTGGGGTCAATGTCACAAATGAGTTCCACTTGGCCTTGGCGCCCTTCTTCTCTGGCTGCGATCGGATAGTCAGGTTTACCGCAGCCACTAATGCAAGTGGTCAGAGGCGCGCCGGGAGGGCGCGAAGGACCCGCCCCTCTTCCTGGATTTGTCGGTTTTGGCACTGGCCCCGAACCGCTGCCAAATGGCCCTGACGAACCCCCGCCGCCATTTCCACCTCCACCGGGTGATGAGTTCGACGCACTTCCTCCGGGGCTTCCGCCTCCTGGGCCTCCACCTCCTGGGCCTCCACCTCCTGGGCTACCAGAGGAGGGGAGGTTTCCTACATCTCCGATCGCATTTCCAGAATTTCCGCCGCCTCCTGGCCTGGTGGCCGTGACTGGCGAGCCAGCCGCAGGTGTTCGGGGCGATCGCCCCGAACCAGCCGCAAATGGCTCATCAGAAGGTATGTCGCCATTTTTGCTGGCACCCGATGGTGAGTTCGAGGCACTTGCTCCGGGGCTATCAGAGGAGGAGGGGTTTCCTACATCCCCGATCGCACTTCCAGAATTTCCACTGCCTCCTGGCCTAGTAGCTGTGACTGGCGACCCAGCAGCGGGCGATCGTTGTATGGGGCCGGAAGAAGGATTTAATGGCTCTGAGGAAGGTTCCCCGCTACCCGCCGAAGCAGGGGGCTGGTTTTCAGGGCTGTCGGAGGAGTTGGGATTTCCAGCATCTTTTGTAAAGTCTGTGGAACTTCCAGCACCCTTGGGGCGGGAGGCGGTAACGGGTGGTTCGCTTTTTGGAGGATCGGGCGAAGGGGTTTCGGGTTCCTGGGCGATCGGGGTTTTAGGAGTTTCTGGGGAATTGAAATCCTGTTGAGGTGCGGGGGAAGGCTCGATAGGAGTTGGTGGTGGCGTTACCGCTACCGGTGGCTCCTCTGGAATCGGCGGGGGCGTTACCGCTACCGGCTGCTCCTCTGGAATCGGCGGGGGCGTTGCCGCTATCGGCTGCTCCTCTGGAATCGGCGGGGGCGTTACCGCTACCGGCTGCTCCTCTGGAATCGGCGGGGGCGTTACCGCTACCGGCTGCTCCTCTGGAATCGGCGGGGGCGTTGCCGCTACCGGCTGCTCCTCTGGAATCGGCGGTGGCGTTACCGCTACCGGTGGCTCCTCTGCGGGAGTTGGCTCTGGTGGCGGTTCTGGTTTGAACGTCTCAGGCGGAGGAGATGCCTTTTCTGGAATAGTCGGCTCTGGCTGGGTTTCCTCTACTTTAGGCTCATCAAGCACAACAACTTCAATAGAATCCTGTGAAAATTCAGCAGGTTTGACCAAGTTGAGGCTCAACGGCAGCGCGACACCGTGCAGTAAGGTTGAGGCTAACAGACTGATCGCCAGAACTTTTTTGAGAGCTTCTTCTTGTTGTTGTCTTTGCGTCGCCGAAATATTTGAAAAACTCATGCCTTCTCACTCTCCTTTATGGATGGCAACATCCTCGACTCCCCGACATAACCCGAAACAAGCTACCAAATACGGGTTGAGCTTGCTATCAATGATGAACTTACCCATCCTATAAGAAGACTGTCACCCTGTTCAAGACTCTTGCAATTTATTTTCATTATTTAATTTTGATATAGCGACTAGACGCTACCAATCAGCATTGCTTTTGGGGGCGTCTACGTTGCTCTTATGGGTGCTGTCTATGTTCTGATTCTGGCCGGGTAAGGTTCCAAAATGCCTTAACTGCAATACTCTACCCCGTAATCTACCAACAAATTTCCACATTCTCAAGCTTTTCATCAAAATTTATAAATAAGTAAATATAATTATGTTTAGTAGATTAATAGCTAATTGTTATTTAAACGGGTGGATCATGACTTGACAAACCCTGAATTTTGTGGAAACCTAGTTGAGAATCTTTTAAATTATTGAAGATTATTGTCAAGTCCTAACGCAAATATTTAGCAAAGAAGCACTGGCAGAACAATCTGTCGCGCTCTCGATCGGGATCACATTAGGAGCATTTTGGGTACAGACGAAGATAGTCACATACAGGTAGTGCGTTGGTGCGATCGCGATCGCGATCGCACTTGAGTGAAATAATTCGCAGCCTGAATCACTTGTGCCGACTTGACGCAGAAACTCTACCAACCTTCGATCGGGCTAATTGCACCATTAGGCAGCTTGCGATCATTCAACACAGCTAACGAGAATACAAACTAATGGATAATTTCATTTACATTTTTCGCGCTGGGGGCATTGTTTCTTGGCCGCTGCTTGCCTCGTCAATCGCAGCAGTCGCACTGATTTTAGAGCGTCTTGTCTTTTGGTTTAAAGTGAATCGGCGACAGCGGCGGGTCGTCCGGGAAGTGCTAAAACTTTACAGTCAAAACCCGGATTCCGCCATCAAAAAGTTACAAGTAAACGCTGATTTGCCCTTAGCCCGAATTTTTTTGGAAGCATTAGAATTAGACTCGCCCAACATCGAAGAATTTTGTTTGGTGTTAGAGAGTGCAGCTCAGGCAGAAATCCCCGTTTTGAAGCGATTCAATACAATATTTGACACCATTATCACCCTCTCCCCGCTATTTGGGTTGCTCGGAACAGTTTTGGGCTTAATTACCACCTTTGACTCCCTCAAACTGGGAGATGCTGCAGGCACCAATGCCGCGGGCGTTACCGGGGGGATTAGCGAAGCCCTCGTTTCTACGGCAATGGGGTTAGTGGTGGCAATCTTTACGCTCGTATTTGCCAATATGTTTCGTGGGTTTTACTTACAGCAGATAGCTTTTATGCAGGAAGCCGGAGGCCAGCTAGAGCTATTGTACCGTCACCGCTACGAAAAACTACCAAGAGAATCTAATTATGCGCCTACCCGATGAACCTGAGAGTATTCCCCAGATCAACATCGTGCCACTGATTGATGTAACCTTCGCCATATTGACGTTTTTCATTGTTTCCTCTTTGTCTTTATCCAAATCCGAAGGTCTGCCCGTAAATTTACCGAAAGCAGCAACTTCTCAAGTTCAGGACTCGCCTGCTAAAATTACCGTCACCATTGATGCTCAGGGAAAATTAATGGTTGATAAAAAGTTAGTCAGCTTAGAGCAGATTGAGAGTACAGTGCGACAGGTAATGGGGTCAAATCCGAACTCATTAATTGTGCTGAATGCGGATAAAAGCGTCAATCACGGAAATGTGGTGGAAGTTATGGATCGATTACGCAGAATTAAGGGAGCTAAGTTAGGGATTGCTACCACAAAGTAGAGAGTTAAATTTAAGCTGTTAGTCATTTAAATTTATTGCCTCCACCCCTTGCAGTATGGGGTCTGGCCCACAAATATTGCAGTTTGAATGTCGAACAGCTTACAATACTCCGGACAGTTTTTAAGCAGCCAGAGTACCCTAAGACAAGACTGAAGGAAGATTAGGATGATTTCAAATCAAATCCGGGTCTTAATCTAACTTGTCAATAAAGGTAGAAAGTAAGTGTTTATTGAATTACAGCAGTTTATAAGAACAGATTGAAAACACAAAGGACTTAGCAGATGAATGACAACTAGAGAGTTAAATTTTGGCTATATTTAAGGCAATAAAACTGGCATAAAAATGAAAACAAATCCATGGTAAATGACGAGCTTCACAATCACACAATCCCGTAAACTGCTGGGAATCAAAAAAAACAAATTCTCTCGGAAAACGAGCCTGATAATATTCAAGAATTGGCTCAGGTGGTAAGTGAATATTAGTGCTAAATAATCAAGCATTTTTAATTTTACCATTAGCTTGAACATCAGAGATACAAGCTACACTAACTGGGTAATTTAAACAACAACTCGCCTTCCACCAATGTATAAAGTGAAATTCCCGGTTTTATTAGGTTAACCAAATTAAGACGACTCAAATCATGGTAGTCAACCTTGCCATCATATTTGCGAGGTGCGCCCAGTTTCTTTTGTTCACCTGTATAAAGATAACGTAGGTTAGCATCAACTCTTAATTAGCCCATTAAATCTAAATTTAAATTCCGTACAGTCTCCCAAAATTTAGAACGCTAATAATAGCCATTAGCACCAAATAACGTACAAGATCTGAAAAAAAACGAGTATTTCTTAAATGTTAATCCGAGCAGTTAACTCTTGTTATATCAGGCTTTTCGATTTAAGATACCTGTTTTTTGATCGGTTTTTTTTCTCGGTTTATTGGGGCAACTATTGGGGGTTTTTCGAGGTTTATAGCCTTTCTCAGAAAGATGAGGTACTCATGGGCATAGGGCATATAGCAATCCTAAATGATCCAGATAAATTTGTAGGGGTAGTGCTAAGAGTGCCTATCCCCTATCTATCGGGCAACCGGGCGTGGGATTGCCCCTACAATAATTATGCAAATGATGCGAGGATTGCTATACTATGAGTGTAAACTGACTGGCGTGTTCTGGCGTGTTTGTGAATCAAGATATGTGAATTAAGATATTGGATATTTCCCCAGCCGAAATCACTAAGCTGTTGGGCATTTAAAAGAGGATAGTAGGGTGCGGAGCGTACATAAGTATTTCCCATATCCCGCAAGTGTTATAGCTGACGCACTCTACCTTTATCGTTATTGGTTTAAATGTGTAATAGCTTATCCCTACATTACTTCCTTGATCCTTGATGCTTCCACTGTCAAGTTTTTCTCTGTTTTTTTAACTTTAGTTTACCTAGATCGATCGCACCCAACATTTTGAGCAAGTTCCTCCTAATGTGTCAGAAATCCTTGAAATAGCCTGCATTGATGAGTGATATCCATTCTGGTTGTATGGGAATGATTAAACCGCTCTTGACGCAGAGGATACAGAGAAAGGGAAGACAGAGATGAATAATTCCGATGCCAACGGATTTGAGAGGACAAAACTTTGTGGGTAAAAAATTCTCAATTAGAGTTATGGACAACTGTCAACCTTTTTCGGCTAGGCATCTTAGCCTGGGTTCTGGACTATCGCTTATAAGAGTTGCGCGCAAGCTCTGACTGTAATGGGTGAAATTTTATCAATTTTTTGATACACTTGATGTTCGCGGCTTGATAGTTGACTTCACAATCAGACAGGTTTCACGAGTTGTGAACCGCGCTCCTACATTGCACCTACCGACTGAGCGGGCAGGTGGCTTTTGTGTCTGCAGGCGCTGACGAAAGCAACTCAACAGCGCAGCAAGCAAAATAACGCTAAAGTTACTATCTACCTGAGTCCGCAAGGCTACCCTTGCGGACTCAGGAAAAAAACACACAAAAAACTCGTGAAGCGC
Source organism: Microcoleus sp. BR0-C5 (assembly GCF_036705045.1). NCBI lineage: Bacteria > Bacillati > Cyanobacteriota > Cyanophyceae > Oscillatoriales > Microcoleaceae > Microcoleus > Microcoleus sp. BR0-C5. The sequence goes on along the minus strand of NZ_JAUBTR010000095.1, from coordinate 12,394 downwards.
AGCTATCCCGTAGGGAAGCGCCTGCAATGTATCTAGTTGCAGGGCGGCGATTTCCCAAAGAATCACTGCTTTTTAACAGCAGGGTATTCTAGGAGACATCTCCGAAGCGATGCGAGCGAGATAATGTGAAATACCCAACCTAAACGGAATACCGTTATAGTTCGGGCTTCGTGTCTCGTTTGCCGTTGCGGGCGTTGGGTATCCCATTGCTGGGTATTCGTCACCCAAGACGATCCGAGTCTGACACAGCATCTTTGGGCTTTTACACCCTTTATCCCTTCCTAGGGAACCCACGCAGAAACCCTGTTTCCCAAGGCAAAAAACTATTTCGTACAACAAACATGGATTATATTTCACAACAGGGCGTACCTTGCCAACCAGCGGTCTGTTCTTTCCCCCTTTCTCTCGCAGTTGTCCTGGGCAAGCATCTTACTGCTACTTTCGCCTGTTGTTTGCAGTCGAGTGGGTGGGTCGCAACCACTTATATTATTTAACACGTTTTTTGCTAGAGAAATAGGAACTTGTCGCTCTTTTTCACAAGCCTTGCGAAAGCTTATATCCCGACGCCCAATTGAGTACAATTACAGCGCGGGACTTACGCCAAAAGAGTTAAAATCTGCAAACAGGGTTTTAGTGCTAAGTACAGGCAGCATCGACGTAAATTTTTATCAAATCAGCTTGCAATGTGCTGTTTTAAAGTTTACTAGGCTCCCACCGCTCGGCAGCCTTCTCTCTCCGAGCTATAAAAACGCATCCACCACACAATCACGGAAATAACATTCAATCAACATGGGTAACACGATCGATCCAAACAGAAACGTGCATCAGACTGAGCGAGGAACTCCCTATGCCGGCCAAAGCTGGTTAGTGGAAGAAAGAGATGCCTGCGGTGTGGGGTTTATTGCCAACCAAAGCGGTGAAGCCACCCACTCGATTATTGAGAAAGCGCTCCCAGCTTTAACTTGTTTAGAACACCGTGGCGGTTGCAGCGCTGACTCGGATTCCGGCGACGGTGCGGGTTTAATGACCGCGATTCCTTGGGAATTGCTGGATGCTTGGTTGGCCGAACAGGGAATTGTGCCTCCCGCACGAGAAAACTGCGGCGTGGGGATGCTGTTTCTGTCTCAAGATAAATTTCAAGCCACTATAGCGCGGCAGGTGGTTGAGCAAGTTCTGACCGATCGCGGTTTCACAGTTTTGGGATGGCGCAAAGTTCCCATCGTACCATCGGTTTTGGGCGAGCAAGCGCGAGAAAATCAACCTCAAATCGAACAAGTAATAGTCAGTTCACCGCACTTAGCCGGAGACGAACTCGACAAACATCTATTTCTGGCGCGCCGCACGATCGGACACGCGCTGTCAAATCGCCCGAACTTTACCCGCCGAGACTTTTATACTTGCTCTTTCTCCTGTCGCACGATCATCTATAAAGGCATGGTGCGATCGGCCGTACTGGCAGAATTTTACCAAGACCTGAAAAATCCTGCTTATAAAAGCTCCTTTGCCGTCTATCATCGGCGCTTCAGCACCAACACCATGCCCCGCTGGCACTTAGCCCAGCCGATGCGCTTGCTGGGACACAACGGGGAAATTAACACGCTGTTGGGCAATATTACCTGGATGAAGGCGCGGCAAGCGAATTTAGCTCACCCGAATTGGACTCAAGCTGATATCGACACGTTCAACCCAATTGTCAATCCCGAAAGCAGCGATTCGGCAAACTTGGACAACGTGATGGAGTTGTTGGTGCACTCCGGCCGCACCCCCCTAGAATCCCTGACAATTCTGGTACCCGAAGCCTACAAAAATCAGCCGGATTTGGCTGACTATCCAGAAATTGTCGATTTTTACGAATATTACAGCGGCATTCAAGAACCTTGGGACGGCCCGGCGCTGCTGGTGTTCAGCGACGGCAAACAAGTAGGTGCTACGCTCGATCGCAACGGTTTGCGGCCGGCCCGCTACTGCATTACTAAAGACGGTTTGGTAATTGTGGCTTCCGAAGCCGGAGTTGTCGATATTCCCGAAGCAGATATTGTCGAAAAAGGCCGTTTGGGGCCAGGACAAATGATTGCAGTTGACCTGCAAACCAAGGAAATTCTCAAAAATTGGCAACTCAAACAGCGAATTGCTAAGCGCCACCCCTACGGCCAATGGCTGAAACAAAACCGCGAAATCTTGCAACCGCAGCCTTTTGCCGAAACAGCAACCCTCGACTCGCAAACGCTGTTAGCAACCCAAACTGCTTTCGGCTACACAGCAGAAGATTTGGACATGGTAATCGTCGAGATGGCGAGTTCTGGGAAAGAACCGACTTTCTGCATGGGCGACGACGTTCCCTTGGCTGTGTTGTCAGAAAAGCCTCAGTTGCTGTACAACTATTTCAAACAGCGGTTCGCTCAAGTGACAAATCCGCCGATCGACCCCCTGCGCGAGGGGATGGTGATGTCGCTGACAATGAATATGGGGCTGCGGGGCAATTTACTGCAAGCAGTGCCGGAAAATGCCAAGCTGCTAAAAATTGATTCCCCCGTACTCAACGACGCGGAACTATCTTTCTTGAAAGAGCAAAAGTCTTTCCTAGCTACGGAATTGTCAACGCTTTACAAAATTTCTGCCGGGCCTGGAGGTTTGAAAACCGCAGTCGAGCAACTTTGTCAAGAGGCGGCGGCTTCGGTGCGCGAGGGTTCGAGAATTCTGATTTTGAGCGATCGACCATCGAAGGAAGAAGGAAGAAGGAAGAAGGAAGAAGGAAGAGGGGAGAAGGAAGAGGGAGATTTATCTAGTGTGGGATTGAGTGCTGAATGTACTTATATTCCGCCATTCCTGGCAGTTGGCGCGGTTCACCACCACTTAATTAGCGTCGGCCTGCGGATGCAAACTTCGCTCGTTGTGGATACCGCCCAATGTTGGAGCACTCACCACTTCGCTTGTTTGATTGGTTACGGGGCGGTGGCTGTTTGCCCTTACCTGGCATTGGAAAGCGTGCGCGCCTGGTGGTCGGACAGCAAGACTCAAAACTTGATGCAGCATGGCAAAGTTCCCAATATTACCGTGACGCAGGCTCAAGCTAGATACCGCACAGCGGTGGAAAATGGGCTGCTGAAGATTATGTCGAAAATGGGGATTTCGCTGCTGGCTAGCTATCAGGGGGCCCAAATCTTTGAGGCGATCGGCATTGGCGGTGATTTGCTCGATTTGGGTTTCAAAGGCACTGTTTCCCGCATCGGCGGTTTGACTGTGGCGGAACTGGCTAACGAGGTAATGTCTTTCCACAGTCAGGCTTTCCCAGAATTGCACCTCAAAAAGCTGGAAAATTACGGCTTTGTGCAGTATCGCCGGGGTGGTGAATATCACATGAACAGCCCGGAAATGGCGAAGGCTTTGCACAAGGCTGTAACTACTTTTAACGAAGGAAGAAGGAAGAAGGAAGAAGGAAGAAGGGAAGAGGAAGAAGGAAGCAACGGTAACGGTAATTCAGTCCTTGGCGCTAGCGGGGACGATCGCACTGAGGCAAAAACGGCTTACGATCACTACGAGGTTTACAAGAAACAGCTCGAAAATCGCCCGGTAACGGCTTTGCGGGATTTGCTGGATTTCCAGAGCGATCGCCCTTCCATTGCGATCGAAGACGTAGAATCTGTAGCAGATATTGTCAAGCGCTTCGCCACCGGCGGTATGTCCCTCGGCGCTTTGTCCCCGGAAGCCCACGAAACTCTCGCGATTGCCATGAACCGTATCGGCGGCAAATCGAACTCCGGCGAAGGCGGCGAAGACCCGGTGCGCTACAAAGTGCTAAACGATGTGAGCGCGGCAGGCTTCTCACAAACGCTACCTCACTTAAAAGGTTTGCAGAACGGCGATACAGCTTCTTCATCCATCAAACAGGTAGCTTCTGGACGTTTCGGGGTAACTCCTGAGTACCTGATGAACGCCCAACAAATCGAAATTAAAATCGCACAAGGTGCGAAACCGGGTGAAGGCGGTCAATTACCGGGGGCGAAAGTGAGCGAGTACATTGCTTATTTGCGCCGATCGAAACCGGGTGTCACGCTGATTTCCCCTCCTCCTCACCACGATATTTATTCGATCGAGGATTTGGCCCAGTTGATTTTTGACTTGCACCAAATCAATCCGAAAGCAGGAGTTTCGGTGAAGTTGGTGTCGGAAGTCGGCATCGGGACTGTAGCCGCTGGTGTCGCCAAGGCAAATGCTGATGTGATTCAAATTTCCGGCCACGACGGCGGCACCGGTGCTTCGCCACTGAGTTCGATTAAGCACGCAGGTTCTCCGTGGGAACTCGGATTGACAGAAGTGCACCGGGTGCTGATGGAAAATAAATTGCGCGATCGAGTTCTGCTGCGCGTTGACGGTGGCTTTAAAAGCGGCTGGGACGTGATTGTAGGCGCTTTGATGGGCGGCGAAGAGTACGGTTTCGGCACGGTGGCAATGATTGCAGAAGGCTGCATTATGGCTCGCGTTTGCCACATGAATAGTTGTCCGGTGGGGGTGACAACTCAACAAGAACACTTGCGGAAACGTTTCCCCGGAACACCGGAACACGTGGTTAATTTCTTCTATTTCGTAGCAGAAGAAGTGCGGAGTTTGTTGGCGAAATTGGGTTATAAGTCGATCGCAGATATCATCGGCCGCGCGGATTTGTTGAAAATGCGCGAGGGAGTGCAACTAACTAAAACTCAAGCGATTAATTTGGATTGTTTGACGAAGTTGCCGGATACTAAGAGCGATCGCTCTTTCTTGATCCACGGCGACGTACACACCAACGGGCCTGTGTTAGACGACGATTTGCTGGCGGATGCGGAGATTCAAAGTGCGATCGCCAATCACGGCACTGTTAGCAAGAGTGTAAAATTGGTGAATACCGATCGCACTGTAGGCGCACGTTTAGCAGGTGCGATCGCACAGCAACACGGCAACACCGGTTTTAGCGGTGAAATCACCCTCAACTGCACCGGCAGCGCCGGCCAAAGCTTCGGCGCGTTCAATTTGCCAGGGATGACGCTGCGACTGTCAGGCCAAGCTAACGACTACGTTGGTAAGGGGATGCACGGCGGCGAAATTGCGATCGCACCGCCGGCTGGTGCAACTTATGATGCTTCCGAAAATGCGATCGTCGGTAACACTTGTTTGTACGGCGCGACGGGGGGAACTCTCTTGGCTGCGGGTAAAGCTGGCGAACGGTTTGCGGTGCGTAACTCGATGGCGAAAGCTGTGATTGAAGGTGCGGGCGATCACTGCTGCGAGTACATGACTGGCGGCGCGATTGTGGTGTTAGGAAAAGTCGGCCGCAACGTCGGCGCTGGAATGACGGGCGGCTTGGCTTATTTCCTCGATGAAGATGGGACTTTCCCGGCTCATGTCAACGGGGAGATTGTGAAGATGCAGCGGGTTTCTACGGCTGCTGGGGAGGCGCAATTGAAGGAGTTGATTGAGGCTCAGTGCGATCGAACTGGCAGCAAGAAAGCTGAGAAGATTTTAGCAAATTGGTCGGAATATTTGCCTAAGTTCTGGCAAGTTGTGCCGCCAAGTGAAGCGAATTCGCCGGAGGCTTCGGAACAAAAGATCGCTGTGGAAGTTTAATTTTGTAGCTGGTTAAATAGTTTAGGGGCGACGCGAGTTGCCCCTTTTTTCATCTTCATATCAAATCCCTTGGTATCGAATTTTCTCATCTCTCTTTTCTCTTCCTCAGCGTCCTCTGCGCTCTCTGCGGTTTAATCATTCCTTTGATTTTATGCCCAAATGCTTCACCCTGCCCCAAGGACAAGTTCATACCACAATGGATGCGCTTAATAAGCAGGAATGGAGTTTAAGAAAACCAGTTTTCGATCGCCAAATCTTGAAAGTTTGCATAATCAGCAACATTTCGTGTCACCAGAATCAGATTATTGACTTTAGCGATCGCTGCAATTTGCCCATCAGCATAAGACGGTGTAAGACCGATCGGAATAAGTCGGGCTCGTTCTTTAGCGAACCACTCAGCCGCTTCTTGGGCATAAGGTAAAATTGGTAATTTTACTTTCACTTCTTCCTGAAGATAGGCTTCGATCGCGCGGCGGCGCTTAGAGTCTGGCATCCGATAGCAGCCTAGCAGAACTTCTTGCCAAACGATCGAGGCGATCGCAACAGTGGATTTTGCCTCCATTAGTTGAGTCATCACATTGGCATTCGGAAGAGGACGAACAGGTTCGGAGATAATATTGGTATCGAGTAAATAACGCAGCGTCATTCAAAGATGACCTCGCGTCCTACAAAAGTTCGATCGCGAATATCTCCCCAAATTTCATCAGGATTTAAACCCAGTTCATGCAGTTGATATTTTTCACGAAATGGATTGAGAGATTCTCCAAAGCTCAGTTCGAGATTCTGTGGCTGTTTGCGGCGTTGAATGTATTCGCGCAAGGCGATTTCAACTAAGGTTTCGATGGCAATTTCTCGCTCCAGTTCGATCGCCTCTTGCAGCAGGGCCGTATCTACATTTAGGTTCGTCACCATTGGCTTTCCTCTTTTAACCGTTATTTTATTATAAATGCAATCAATCCAAAACTGTTCTCGACTTTCTCAAAGGTTTACAATCTAAAATATAACATTCTATCAAATCTGTCGGGCGATCGGCATTCGCGGAGGTGCTGTTTTCCACATCAAATCTATTTCTTCCGGTGTCAATCCGTAAGCTTGATTAACTAAGTCGGATAAACGGTGTTCGAGCCTCAACGCCTCAGCTTTGGAAGATTGAATCAGCGGTGCATATTGATTATAAGTTTCGCGGACTGCTTTTAGTCCAGCCACGCCGAGAGGATCGGAGGATTTTGTTTTCGGCATTCGCTTTCTGATTTCTGCTACGAATTCCGCCAAGGAAATGGCAGAAAAATCTTCGAGTTTTTGTCCTAGTTTATCAATTAAATAAGTGATTTCCAGCCATTGCAAGACATCTCCGTGAGTTTCTTGATTGGTTTTAGCGATTTCTATTAAACGGGTGACAATTGGTTCGACTTCGGCACTAATTGAGTCAGTTGGTGGTGCGATGGGAAGCTTTTCCATCAATTCGCCAAGCGGAGTCAGTGCTTCATCTTTCATGTGCGGTAAATACCGCCAATTGTGCCACCACATGAGTGGTGAATTAAGCACTCCCAAGATATAGAATTCAGAGGTCGGAATAATGAAAGCTTTATTGTTTGTCAAATGGCCCCTATTATCATAGCTATATGCTGGATGAAACTGAATTTCCTGATAGATAAGTTTAGGCTGTTGAAATAGGTTACAAAAAGATGGCGATGCTTGCCACTGCCACCATAATTGTTTACCAGATCGTGCTTCTAACTTAGTTCTATATTTTTCCAGATGAGATTTTATCATAGGATAGTTTTCTATCTCAATATCTCTATGAGCGAAGATTACCCAAATTTCATCCCATTGAGGATACCAGCGTTTAATATCCTGACCTCGCAATAAGGGCTTGATGATTTCAGCAGATTTAGGGTCAGCTCTAACTAGACTATTTTTAGTGGCTTCATCAAGAAAAAAAGCTTCGTTAAATCCTGTTAAAATACCTCGATAAGGCTTAACCCCTGCAAAATCTTTGAGCGGAACACCTACTCGTTGAATTTTTTGCATCAACTCATCAACAGCAGGAGGTTCCAGACTCCAAGCATTCGCAGTGAAACGATCTCGCGAAATTTGATAGCCGTGTTGTTGAACATATTGTGTAAGGTTGATATTAGCAAGTTCCTCGCGCGGAACCGGACAAACAATCACAGGCGAATTAGGTTCAGATTTACCTGGCTCAATCTCGCTTTCAGTTTCAGAGATACATAGAGAAGCGTTAGGTTTTCTGACTGCGACAATACAGGGAAAAGTATCAGCATCCTCAAAAATTGGCGCGTGTCCGAAATCAATAATTTGCTCTAGTAAACCTTGACTGGCAAAGAACTTGCGTAGAGGTTCACCGTATCCAGACCTCAGCCATTTATTTGTGACAATATACGAAAGCACTCCCCCCGGCTTGAGAATGTTTAACCCGAGTTCATAAAAATAAGTATAAAGGTCTGCTACGCCGTTATATGATTCATAATTTGCTTGCAAGTATGGTTTAATTGGAGACAGAAACTCCTGCCGCACGTAAGGCGGATTGCCAAGGACAACATCAAAACCGCCATCAGCAAAAATCTGGGGAAATTCAGCTTGCCAATCAAACGCTGTATCTGCTACATTACTGTCAGCGACGATCGAGTTTCCCGCTTTAATATTATCATCCAAATAAGTCAGCGTTTTACCCGCTTGGGCCGTCTTCAACCACAGCGAAAGTTTGGTAATTTCCGCCGATTCCGGCAGCAAATCTACGCCGTACAGGTTGTTGCTTAAAATGCTTCTGTCAAATTCCAGCGAGTTGCCGTTTTTTGGCTGACATCCCAAAGCATTCAATTCGCGATCGACTCTTTCGTACTGCTGCATCAAATAATCAAACGCCGCAATCAAAAAAGCACCCGAACCGCACGCCGGGTCGATGACGCGCGTTTTTTGCACCACCTCGTCTCGATACGCTTTCCAAAACTTAATTGCAGTTTTCTTTGGGGGCTGAACCGACACTTCAGCAGCTTCGCCAATTAGGAAGCAATCGCGCAATTCTTGCTCTCGCCGTTGCAAGTAGCCGCCAAGAGAAACCTCGACAATATACTGAGTAATAAAAGCTGGCGTGTAAAACACACCTTGAGTTTTTCGCTTGCCTTTTTTCTGATTGTATTCCTGTCCGGCAGTTTCAGTATTTAATTCTTCCAAATCTGTAACAGACTGCTCGAAAATATGCCCCAAAATATCGACGGAAACTTCGGTATCAAAATCAAATCGGGTCAGCTTATTAAGGAGACTACATAAGGGATTTGGCACAGTCAATTGTGCGTCTAAAACCGGATCGAATTTAAATAAACCGCCGTTGTATCCCGGTACAGGAGGGTCATCATTTCCGACATCTACCCAGCGAAATACAGATTGATAATTTTCCCAAATTAATCTAGGATTGTATTGGTCTTTGTGGTCGTGAGCGTTGCTGAGGGTTTTTGGCGGCAGCAACCCTTTATCTTCACAAAAAGCAATGAATAAAACACGGTCTAAAGTTTTTTGAGCTTTTTCGATGAGTACGCGATCGCGGTTGGGGATATCCTGCGGCCCAGAAAAACGAAAATGCTTGACGAGAGCGAGTCGAATTGCTTTGTACTCTTGATATAATTTATTGGTAATTTCTTCTTGAGCTTCGTCAGAGTCTTTTAACAGTCTGTCAATAACAGAACCTGTTTGTTCTTGGTTTTTAGGCAAAAAATTGCGGCGACACAGCAGAAAGTAAAACCGCTTAAAAGCTTCAATATCCGCCAAGTCAGTCAGAAAAAATTGTTCGTAATAAGCAGGAGTTTTATTGGTATGATAAAGTCGCAACTCTCGATAATTCGAGACAATAATCCAGCGACAATCGGGTGTATAATTAGCGTAGCGCCAACCTTGGTCAACTGCTGATTCCGATCGCCCGGATGCGGGACGGTCTAAATCATTTTTCGCTCCCTTGAGTTCGATCGGAGCAATCACTTTACCTTGCAGAGACACGGATTTACCTTTAGGATTGCCAGCAGCAGTAAAAAAGCCGATCGCCCCGTCAGCAGAACCGCCACCATCAGATATCGTTTGTTCGGCGTTAATTTCCCAAGCTTTCCCCGCACCTTGAATTATCGAGCAATATCCCAAAACATCCTGAAAAATATCATTAATAAAATTGCCGTGCAGCGAAACTTCTTTAACTTCGTCTAACGTACCCGTTTTAAGTGCAGCAATCCACGTTCCCAATTTTTGGCGGCGCTGTTCCATATCTTGCGGAAAGCTAAAAGCACGCAAAGCAGTGTTGAGTGTTTTGCTGTGAAAAATGGCGCGAGTAGAGCGATTTGTCATCTTTTCAAGCAGGTTAATAAAGTTAATTTTACAGCATCCAAGTGCAACAGCGGCTCAGACCTTCTGCTCTCAAATCAGTTATACTCCAAGGTCGATCCTCTTCGAGGGCTTCGCTAACGCACCCTACCCCCTCAAAAAAGCGCGATCGCCCGCCTCGATCGCACAACCGCCCTAAAAAGCTGAGCTAGCTCTCATTTACTTTGCATATTGTAATTATCACCAAAAGCTATAGTTTTTTCTCAGTAGCTTTCCGCTGCTCCCTTCGGGTTTTACAGCAAAAGTTAAATACAGGTGAGCCGATCTGCACGAAGCGAAAAGTTTTGTTACAATAGGTAAGCTGTTACAAATCGTAACTTATGCTGGTTCCTATTTTAATAATTGACGTTGCCCTCGTTGCCTGGTCTTTGCACTTAATGCAAGAGGCGATCGCGCAACGGGAATTTTCACTAATGCTAGCCGGCACCCTAGTTGCGGTCTCAGCCGCCGCTCTGCTAGTCGTCTACTTCCTCATGGGGTCTTGTTTGAGCCATTTGAGCGAAATATCCCAACACACTTACTAAATGATAGTAGGCGATTGACCATTGTCCAGAAGCGAGGAGAGTTTTGTGGAAAAAAAGCCGAAAGCCTTGCCAGCCGAAGGCTCAAAACTAATTTCCCCAAAAAGCTTGACAAATATTGGTCAGTTAAGGCATGATTGAGAGCGCGAAAAGAAAGGGGAATTAGCTCAGTTGGTAGAGCACTACAATGGCATTGTAGGGGTCAGCGGTTCGAGCCCGCTATTCTCCATAAATCAAGATTAGGGAAACAGCACTGCTCATTGGTGTCAACTTAAGACTAAAACTGTTGATAAATATAGCTTTTACCCCAGTCTAGATCCCCCTAAATCCCCCTTAATAAGGGGGACTAAAGAGAAGACTCTTGTCCCACCCCCTACTCCCCTTCGTAGGGGCGGTGCCCCCGTGCCCGCCCTTGGCGCCGGGGGGATCGAGGGGCTCATCGGTAGACGGTATACTGATACTACTTTTGACGTTAAGTTGACACGCTTTGGGCGCTGCTGTGTCCTTACTCGTACCTAAACAGCATTGCCCTGTCGTTAAATTCGATCGCGACTTGTACCGAAACAGCATTGCCGTGTCCTTAAATTCGATCGCGCTACACACCCTGAAAAGCAATTTTCCCGTAAAATCAAAACAGTCTACCCGCAACCAAAGCGCTACCTGTGGCAAAGTCAACTGAACCCAACAATCCAGAGAGTCCGAGCCAACTTGCCCGCACGCCTCTGTACGACCTATCATTAGAACTCAAAGCCCGGATGGTGCCCTTTTCCGGGTGGGAGATGGCAGTACAGTACGCAGGCATCAGCAGCGAACACCAAGCAGTACGCCAGCAAGCAGGAATGTTCGACATTTCCCACATGGGAAAATTTGGTTTAAGAGGGAAACAACTAATAGAAAAAATTCAACCCTTAGTACCCTCAGACTTGAGCCGCTTGCAACCAGGTCAAGCTCAATATACAGTCTTGCTAAATGCCAAAGGCTGCATCTTAGACGACATTATTTTCTACTGCCAAGAACCAGATGCTATCACTAACGAAGAACGTGCAGTAATCATTGTCAACGCGGCCACTCGCCTCGCCGACAAAGCATGGATCACCACGCACTTAGAATTGAGCGAACTATGTTTTACAGACATCTCCGAAGATAAAGTTTTAATTGCCATTCAAGGGCCAGAATCTGTTAACTATCTCCAGCCTTTTGTAGAAGACAACCTCGCACCAATTAAGGCATTCGGCCACTTAGAAACAAATCTGTTGGGACAGCCTAGTTTTATCGCCAGAACTGGTTACACCGGCGAAGATGGGTTTGAAATTATGGTGGATGCCGAAGTAGGAAAAGAATTGTGGCAAAAATTGTTAGCTGCGGGCGTTGTTCCTTGCGGTTTGGGTTCCAGAGATACCTTGCGTTTAGAAGCAGCAATGGCTCTTTATGGTCAAGATATCGACGACAATATCACACCTTTAGAGGCTGGATTGGGTTGGGTAGTTCACCTCGACACCAAAGGCGATTTTATTGGGCGTGAGGTTTTGGAACAGCAAAAAGCGAGTGGAGTATCAAAGCGGTTGGTAGGGTTAGAAATGCAGGGGCGGCACATTGCGCGCCACGGCTATCCGGTAATATTTGAAGGCGAAACAGTAGGAGAAGTTACTAGCGGTACATTATCGCCTACTTTGAATCGGGCAGTGGGCCTCGCGGTTGTTCCCGCAAAATTAGCTAAAATCGGTCAGCAATTAGAAATCGAAATTCGCGGGAAAAACTATCCGGCTAGTGTGGTGAAAAAACCATTTTATCGCTCGCCAAACCGACCAACTTAAATTAAGGAATGAGAATTAAATAACTTCCACTCTTGAAAGTGGGATGGGCGTCCCGCCCGTCCTTTTTGGACGGGC
>NZ_JAUBTR010000175.1:0-2355 GCF_036705045.1 Microcoleus sp. BR0-C5 | reverse complement strand
CCCAGTAATCTCTTCAGGCTTGAATTTTTAAATTTTATAACCATCAATTCTATTTAAAGACCTGCGGAATGTGGGGTGGAACTACCTCACTCTAAAAAGCAGGGTAAGAGCATCTCAATCAAGCTTGACAAAAGGAGTTGAGAACAGTCATCATATAATCATTATTCATAGAAGCCTGTTTAATTTTTTGACGAAGACTACGCTGCAATGTTTTCTCCTGATTAAGAGCGTTAAGTGCTATCCGTCTCAGGATGGCAAAATTACGAGGACTATGACCTGAACGAATCCGACATTGCTCCTCATGGAACGTGACATCTAAAGTCCAATGAACTTGGTTTTCAATCGTCCAATGTTGACGAATGGCACGACCAAGAACTTGAGCATCTGCAGGCAGAGAAGTTAGATAAAATTGGACTTCACGAGTCGTTTTGTTCCAAAGATGGCGGATTCTTTCAATAATGACGATGGTTTGCAGTCCCGACCATTGGTCTTGTTGATAAAGACCACCGAAAGCCTCTAAAGGAACAGCCCAAACATAACGTTTTTCAGTGCGATGGTGTCCCTTTTCAATTTGTTGGTTATAACTAACGTTAATGCCTTCAAAGTTATTAGCTCTTCTGGTATCAAACCATTCTTTAACCTGAGAATGTAAAGTGGGGTGATTAGCTTTAAGAGATACAATATAATTAGCTTTTTTGTGGCGAATTTGTTTCACAATCTCGGTTTGAGTTCCCATCGCATCAATGGTAACGGTCGCCCCGGTCAAATCTAATAATTCTAAGAGTGCCGGAATTGCCGTAATCTCGTTGGAATGATCCTCAACTTTAACTTGCCCTAAAACTAAACGCTGTTCACTTGCCCAAGCCGTGACCAAATGCAAAGCTTTTATGCCTTGATTACGGTCATAAGAACCTCTAACACTTTTGCCATCGATGGGGATAATCTCGCCAACTATCGAACCAAGCATACTTTGAAGCCACTTCGCTAAACATTGTTCTCTCATCATCAGGATTGATTCTTTCAAAGACTCGTCGAAAAGTATCGTCACTGGGGATACCATTGGGTAATTCGAGAAATTCCTCTAACCATTGCTGTTTAGCGATGCCATAATTTTCCATGTCTTCCCAACCTTCGGCACCGCCAATGACGGCTAAAATAGAGATTACTAAAATATCTTTTAATGAGTGTTTTTGGGTTCTTTGAACTCTGGGGTCCGGAATCTCTGCTACATAATTCAATAAATTAGCTTGGATGTCGCCCAGAGGTGTTAAATGTCGTTTTTCTGCTCTTTTAGCTTGAGATTTTACAGCGAGTTTCAATCTAGGTGCAAAACCATTTGTCATTGTCTTTAACTCCGTTTCAACTTGATTGACTTTGTTAAGAGTCAAACTTAATTATAGGTTTGAGTTCGGTGCACAGATATAGAGCCTATTGGCGGCTTTTTGTCAAGTACAATTTATACCAAATTAGATGAGCTTACCCTGCTCTAAAAAGCATGAGCAAAAAAGGAAAAAGAAGCCTGCGGTCTAACGGTAATCCGTTGACCGTCAGGTTCGTTCACGAATGGTTAACATTGACCTACCTGATTGTTTTTACGCCCTTTTTTTCACCTTTTGGGACAAAATGCAAGGGCTAGTTGAGAATGGTGCAAGATGTGAGATCCAACTGAGATATTGCACCATTCTCGCTTAACAGGCTGGACGGCCTGTTCCACAAGGAAATTCACTCTTTGTGGAACAGGCAGGAAAGCCTGTTCATAAAAGCTTATTGACATTGGTGCAACATTTCAGATACAACTAACTAGGGCTTGCTGAATAAGTCCAAAAAACTCAAAAAAGTTCGATCGCGCTATTGCCCGCCAACGCTCAATATAAGTTTTTCTTCTACTTGTAATACCGGAGGATAGCTTTTGATAATCTCAGTCACCTTTCTAGTCCTTATTAATAAAATAAGACACAAAAAAAGCCACAATAACCTCCTTAATCCCGCAACAAGGTTCATGACTAAAAAAGCAATTGCAATCGCTGTTTGAGATGTATTATCGAGTTTGGCCATCACTCGATCGAGATTAAACCTTCTTTTTGCTTGACCAAATTTCCCTTCTATAGCCTGACGCGCTTTTTCATCTTCTTGAGCTTGCTTTTTTATTGCTTTACTCACATGAGCTGACCGTCTTCCCAAGGGCGGACCGCTCATCCTAATTCCTCTTTCTTTACACCAGGCTCTATTCGAGCGAGTACGGTAAATCTGGTCAACGTGAACCGATTCTGGGTAATGCCCTGTGAATTCTTTAAATGCTTCTACTTGGGCTATTAAGTCTCCTGATTCATTGAAGTTATCCCAACTAATTCGATC
>NZ_JAUBTR010000174.1:0-2363 GCF_036705045.1 Microcoleus sp. BR0-C5 | reverse complement strand
AGTAATCTCTTCAGGCTTGAATTTTTAAATTTTATAACCATCAATTCTATTTAAAGACCTGCGGAATGTGGGTTTAAGCATCATGATAGTTACCTCTTGTGAGTAGTTATGTCACTTGCATCAAAACTCAGTGGGCAGCAATACGTGTAGGAGCCAGCAACAAGAAGCGCCTCGATCTACAACCAAGATGAGTAACGATCCTGGCCGTAGGCGGCGGGTTTAGACATTGAGGTTTTCTGGCTCCTACACTGAGTCGCGATCGCTGGCATGATCGAGCAGTGCGTTTGAGGGCAATCCCGGATCAAGCACCTTGCGCGCACTATCAACCCCTACAACGGGCAGTGTCAGCGGATCAAGCATGCCGAGTTGAACCAATACACTCGCCTGATCCCAGTAGAGGTGTTCATGAGCTAACTTGCCGTCACGGAACCGAATAATCGCGACCACTGGCACTTCAACCTGTTTCCCGGTCGGAGCAATGCCGGGTAGCATCCAGTCCATCTGGAGGGTATGAGTAAACTTAACCAGCATTTCATCGACGAGTTGATTGGTTCCGATTGTGCGCGAGACCGGAGCCAGCTCTATATCCGGCGGCATCTGTGGAATGAAGTACTTGGAATAAAACTCACGCAGTGCCGGTTTCCCTACTCCCCCAGTCATTACCGGGATGTGATTCACGTAAGCATCCTCAACCATTGTAGCGAGAGCATCTTCAGGGCTGTGAGTACCAAACTCGTGCCCGATATGCTCTTCCCAGACCGCTTGTAAAGCTTCCTGAGCAGGTGTCAGGTTGGGGGTGGCCTGTACATTTGCTTGTTTGTCTACAGTTTGCTCTTTGACCACGTTGAATTCTCCAGGTTCTACATATCTAGAGTGTATTGAGTTCTAATGCTTGACTTCTTTCAGATTCTTACGATGATTTATCAGATTCTCACGATGTTAGCGAACTTGCTTTGGGGTCATTCCAGTGAAAGGCTTAAACTGTTACGTCAAATAGTTTTGACTAGAGAATCCCACTTGTAAGGCAATGTCCATGATCGCTAAAATCCGCTTTTACCAATTCAGCACAGACTTGCAGAACCACTTTTATATCCGTTTTCTCTGTCTTGTTACCCTAGCGGAACTTAAGTTGAACCATGCCCGCATATTTTAATTGTTTAAGAGTGGCGACATTTGCATTCCAATCAATTCAATGGAGCGCATCAGTTGGGCATGGTTCATCTGCGCGTTGTCCATTTGAAAAGTTACTCTCGAAATGCCGCCGAGCGATTCGCTGTGACGGCGAATTTTCTCCGCCACTTCTTCGGGACTGCCGACCAGTAACGCGCCGGTCGCGCTGCGCTGCGCGTCAAAAGCGGTGCGCGTAACGGGCGGCCAGCCTCTCTCTCTGCCAATTTTAGTGAACGTTTCGGCGTAGCCCGGAAAGAATTCTTCAACGGCTTGCTCGGTCGTGTCGGCGACATAACCGATTGAATGCAATGAAACTTTCAATGTTTCGGGCGCGTGTCCAGCGCGCTCTCCGGCATCGCGGTATAAATCTACGAGCGAGCGAAAGCGGTGCGTTTCGCCGCCGATAATGGCGACCACGAGCGGCAGTCCAAGCATTCCGGCGCGGCGGAAAGATTGCGGTGTACCGCCGACCCCGATCCAGATGGGAAACGGCTTTTGCAGCGGACGCGGATAAATCGCTTGGTTTTCCAGCGCGGGGCGAAATTTGCCCGACCAATCGACCGTTTCATTGTCCCGAATTTTGAGCAAGAGTTCCAGCTTTTCAGCGAAAATCTCGTCGTAATCGCCGAGACTAAATCCGAATAGCGGAAAGGCTTCGGTGAACGAGCCGCGCCCGACAACCATTTCGGCGCGACCTTTTGAAATTAAATCGAGCGTGGCGAATTGTTGAAACACGCGCACCGGGTCAGCCGCGCTTAGCACTGTAACCGCGCTGGTTAGACGGATGCGCTCGGTGCGTGCGGCGGCAGCGGCGAGAATAACTGCATTTGCCGAATCTAAAAATTCATGCCGATGATGCTCGCCGATACCGAAGATATCCAAGCCGGAACGATCCGCCTGCTCTATTCTCTCCAGCAGTTCGGCGACAGATTGCGTGGCATCCGCCGTTTCACCATTTTCACTCGTTCCAACTGAGGCAAAACTGTCAATCCCAACTTCCATATCATTTCCCAAGCGTTTTGCGAATGAAATAGACTTAATCCGAAATAGTAGAAAGCCTTGCTGTACGAGTTAAGCTGCTGTTCTCTCGCTCAGCAAAGAACGCCTAAACCATCATCAACCCACATTCCGCAGTTCTGGCTTTGATGACTAAGGATTTTCATACCTTCACTGTAGGAAAAATATCTGTGCCT